>NZ_LWFZ01000565.1:0-681 GCF_001635225.1 Oleiphilus sp. HI0086 | reverse complement strand
GGTTTCAGTTGGGCCATACATGTTCCAAAGCTCACTACAGCGTTGAAGTAGCTCTTCAGCTAAATCCAATGGCAATGCTTCGCCACCGCACAGTGCTTTTAATCTAGGCTCACCCTGCCAGCCACTACTGATCAGCAATCGCCAGGTGGCGGGTGTTGCTTGCATGAAGTTTGCCTGATGCTTTGTCAGCAAGCTTAATAAACGTCGACCATCACTACTATCCTGTTTCTTGGCAATAATGACTTTGGCGCCGACCCATAGTGGCAAGTAGAGTTCAAGTACGGCAATATCAAAAGACAAAGTTGTTACTGCCATCAGGGTATCATCAGCCTCGAGCCCTGGCTTTTCTGCCATGCTGTGTAAGAAGTTCATGACGGAAGCATGGGGTACCACAACGCCTTTAGGCTTTCCGGTAGAACCGGAGGTATAGATGATATACGCAGCTGTATCCTCAGGGATTGTTACATCTGGGCAAGCTGTGTTCTGCTGTGATAGACGTTCAGAAATCAGATCGGTATTGAGTATGTGTGCAACAGAAGGCAGGCGCTTGATATGCGTTTCTTGAGTGACTAGGTGTTGTAAGCCCGAGTCTTCAATCATGTACGCCAAACGATCATCGGGGAAGTCAGGGTCAAGCGGGACATAGCTGGCGCCGACTTTCAATATGCCAATTAGGGCCGC
>NZ_LWFZ01000564.1:0-585 GCF_001635225.1 Oleiphilus sp. HI0086 | reverse complement strand
CAAACCTCAATATCAATATTGAAGACTCGCTTAAGTCGCTGCATCCATGTCATGGCATGGTGCCGCTCTTCAGGGGTCTTATCGAGCCAGTCAGTATCGGCTGCTTCTAGTTTGTCAGGCTTTTTTCCGCGTTTAGCCGGTGTGACCTGAACACGGTGTTTGCTGTTCGGTGCGAAGACTCCGTGGAATCGGGTGAGGTTGACGCGCGGCTTGGGTACCAGTGCAGCCAGCTTGGCCATGAAGTCCATGGGTTCGAAGATCACATGGGTTGTGCCATTGCGATACGGGGTTTTGAGTTCATACCGAACGTGTCCATTGGAGGTCAATGCCAGGCGCTTTTCTGAAACAGCGGGTCGGCTAACGTAGCGGCAGAGCCGTTCGAGTTTATCCCTCTGATGTCCTTCGGCCATCACACCGGCATGGAGTGAAAACCCTGCCACTTTAGCCGCTTGGCCATAGCCTGGCTTCTCACTTTCGCAATGAGGGAAGGTTTGCAGGGTGAAGACCTTACTCCCTTGCTGGGGGCCGGTGGCGATGCGGTAAGTCACCGAGGAACCGTGCAGTTGCGTGAGTACATCTCCTCCT
>NZ_LWFZ01000563.1:0-339 GCF_001635225.1 Oleiphilus sp. HI0086 | reverse complement strand
AGATGATCTCTGTTAACCAACGAAGGTGTTTTAAGCTCCAATTTGATTTGCCTGAATAGTTAATATGGTTTCTGAGCAGCAAGGCTTTTAGCTGGAAACGTGCATTATTCAAATCATGCATTGCACGCTCACGTGCTCGAGATAGATCTCGTATTGCTTCATCTGCGGGTTCAGGAACGTAAATCGGATCAAGGTCGCCATTACGAACCAAACGAGCTAAATCTTGTGCATCGCGTTTATCTGTTTTCACGCGTTGTCCGGGTTTCTTTGGAATCAGTGATGGCGCAACAACATAGCAACAATGGCCTAAGCTTGTCAGCAATCGATAAATCCAGTAGC
>NZ_LWFZ01000562.1:0-775 GCF_001635225.1 Oleiphilus sp. HI0086 | reverse complement strand
GGTTTGAATCATCTCTTGCAAGACAAATTGCTGACTAGGATGAGGTAAGATGATCTCTGTTAACCAACGAAGGTGTTTTAAGCTCCAATTTGATTTGCCTGAATAGTTAATATGGTTTCTGAGCAGCAAGGCTTTTAGCTGGAAACGTGCATTATTCAAATCATGCATTGCACGCTCACGTGCTCGAGATAGATCTCGTATTGCTTCATCTGCGGGTTCAGGAACGTAAATCGGATCAAGGTCGCCATTACGAACCAAACGAGCTAAATCTTGTGCATCGCGTTTATCTGTTTTCACGCGTTGTCCGGGTTTCTTTGGAATCAGTGATGGCGCAACAACATAGCAACAATGGCCTAAGCTTGTCAGCAATCGATAAATCCAGTAGCCACAGGGGCCTGCTTCATAAACAAAATGCAGGGTAGCCTGCGGGTATTTGCTTTCAAACTGTCTTGCCATCTTGGTAAGTGATACTTTGGCTGAAGAAACTCTTCCAAGATGCTTTACTTCTGAGCCTCGTTGATCTTCGCAATATGCGACTTCGGTGAACTCCTTATGGGTGTCCAATCCGACAAAAATTATGGTATTGTTTTTCATGGTGCTGGCCTCCGCTTATATGGTATGACACATATATTATGGCTCTGGCTTTGCTAACCCACGATAGGAGGTCAGCACTCTTTTGGGACGTGGGGAGTCATTATGTCTAGGTTTCCGAGTGCCCAACAATTAGTGTACACCCTACTATAGTTATATAGACCTTATGTGGAGGTGCTCATGG
>NZ_LWFZ01000560.1:0-408 GCF_001635225.1 Oleiphilus sp. HI0086 | reverse complement strand
ACTATGACGTTGATAGGCTGGGTGTGTAAGTGCGGTAACGTATTGAGCTAACCAGTACTAATTGCTCGTGAGGCTTAACTATATAACGCCCAAGTGGTTTTATAGTGAATGATTATTCGTACAACGACGGGTAACGCAAATTGGATATGAGTCTTCGTTAGACAGCAGAGATAAAATTAGCTATTACTTGCTATTGTTAAAGACGCAGAATTAAGTGTTGTTGATCAAGTATCAGCAACCGAAGTTTTGCCTGACGACCATAGAGCTTTGGAACCACCTGATCCCATCCCGAACTCAGAAGTGAAACGAAGCATCGCCGATGGTAGTGTGGGAGGTCCCATGTGAGAGTAGGTCATCGTCAGGCTTCTATTAGAAACCCCAGTAGGTCGTCCTACTGGGGTTTTTTAT
>NZ_LWFZ01000559.1:0-981 GCF_001635225.1 Oleiphilus sp. HI0086 | reverse complement strand
AAAAGTATTTACTTCGACGACAAGGTGGTGATCGAGAAATGGTCGAGATATTGGCCTTGGTACTTCATCACGACGAACAGCTGGTTGAGCAAGCGGTTGAGGAATCTCTGCGATGCGGGCACCCCTCAAAACAGCATGTAATGAACTGTTTGAGCCAACTCATCGAACAGGAAACACCTGAGCCTTTGCTAACACCACCCTCTCTCATTCTAAACGAAGAGCCTATTGCCAACACACAACGCTACGATCAACTAAGAGGTCATCCTTATGCACATTGAAACCATGATCCACACCTTCAAACAACTCAAACTACACGGTATGGCCAACAGTGTTATGGAGCTATCACAGCAAGCTGGGCCATCTTACCTTCAAGCACAGCCCATTCTTGAAGCCTTGATCAAAGCTGAAGTAACAGATCGAGAAGTGCGATCAATCGCTTATCAGATGAAGCATGCAAGGTTCCCAGCCTACCGTGACCTAGCTGGCTTTGACTTCAATCAAAGCAGTGTAGATGAAACGCTTGTCAAAGCGCTTCATCGCTGTGAGTTCATCGAAGGCAGCCACAACATCGTACTTATAGGAGGCCCTGGCACGGGTAAAACTCACTTAGCAACGGCAATAGGCGTACAAGCCATCCAACACCACCGACTACGAGTGCGCTTCTTATCGACCATTGAACTTGTGAATCAACTTGAACAAGAAAAACTCGAAGGTAAAGCGGGACGCATTGCGAACAGGTTAAGCCATACAGATTTGGTTATCTTAGATGAACTTGGTTACTTGCCCTTTAGTCAAACGGGAGGCGCATTACTGTTCCACTTGCTAGGCAAACTATATGAGAAAACAAGTGTGATTATCACGACTAACTTAAGCTTTTCAGAGTGGAGCCAAGTCTTCGGTGACGCAAAGATGACAACCGCATTACTTGATCGACTAACGCATCACTGTCACATCATTGAAACAGGTAACGAAAGTTACCGC
>NZ_LWFZ01000558.1:0-2273 GCF_001635225.1 Oleiphilus sp. HI0086 | reverse complement strand
ACGCTCGCATATTCGGGAGGGACAATCGATTCGATCGATTGCTCGGAAGACCGGATTGTCACGAATTACTGTTCGTAAATACCTCAATAATAGAAATTTAGACCCAAGCTACCCTGCAAGGAAGTCGCCGAGTAAGCTGGATGACTACGAGAAGACCTTAACCTGCTGGCTTCACCGTGAGGTGAAAAAGCATCGAAAGCAGCGTAAGTCAGTCAAGCAGCTATACCAGGATTTAGTACAACTGGGTTACACCGTTTCCTATGATCGTGTTGCTGCGTTTGCACGGCAGTGGCGACAAGAGCAACATGAAGCAAAGAGCACTGCCGCTAAGCGAGTCTATGTTCCACTGACTTTTGCACCAGGCGAAGCATTCCAGTTTGATTGGGGCGAAGATTTCGCCACGATCAATGGTCGGAAGTGCTGCCTTCAAGTTGCTTACTTCAAGCTAAGCAATAGTCGAGCTTTCTTCCTGCGAGCTTATTACAAACAAACGCACGAGATGCTGTTTGATGCACACAATCATGCATTTCGGGTCTTTGGTGGCGTGCCTGAACGCGGCATCTACGACAACATGAAGACTGCTGTGGATAAGGTACGATCAGGTAAACAGCGCGATGTTAATCGCCGATTCCAAACGCTAGTCAGTCATTATCTGTTTGAAGCTGAGTTCTGTAATCCAGCTGCAGGTTGGGAGAAAGGCCAAGTCGAGAAAAAGGTGCGAGATGCTCGGCATCAGTTATGGCATACCGCTCCCAAGTTCAAGACTCTCGAAGAACTTAATGCTTGGCTTGAACGCCAATGTATTGAACTGTGGCACCGCCAAAAACACCCAGAACAATCCAATCTAACGGTTGCTGAATGCTGGCGACAAGAACGGCCATGTTTAATGCCTGTCCCAGCGCCATTCGATGGCTATGTAGAAGAGACTAAGCGAGTCTCTTCTACATGCTTAATTACGTTCGAGCGTAACCGCTATAGTGTCCCGGCAAGCTTTGCTAACCAGCATGTGAGTCTTCATGTTTATGCAGCTGAAATCGTTATCGTTGCCGAAGGCAAGGAGATAGCAAGACATAGACGTATCTTCAATCGCAAGCATGATGCAGGTATCACCAAGTATGAATGGAGACATTATCTAGCCGTGGCTCAACGCAAACCAGGAGCACTGCGTAACGGCGCACCGTTCGAGACCTTGCCAGACAGCTTCAAGTCCATTCAAAAGTATTTACTTCGACGACAAGGTGGTGATCGAGAAATGGTCGAGATATTGGCCTTGGTACTTCATCACGACGAACAGCTGGTTGAGCAAGCGGTTGAGGAATCTCTGCGATGCGGGCACCCCTCAAAACAGCATGTAATGAACTGTTTGAGCCAACTCATCGAACAGGAAACACCTGAGCCTTTGCTAACACCACCCTCTCTCATTCTAAACGAAGAGCCTATTGCCAACACACAACGCTACGATCAACTAAGAGGTCATCCTTATGCACATTGAAACCATGATCCACACCTTCAAACAACTCAAACTACACGGTATGGCCAACAGTGTTATGGAGCTATCACAGCAAGCTGGGCCATCTTACCTTCAAGCACAGCCCATTCTTGAAGCCTTGATCAAAGCTGAAGTAACAGATCGAGAAGTGCGATCAATCGCTTATCAGATGAAGCATGCAAGGTTCCCAGCCTACCGTGACCTAGCTGGCTTTGACTTCAATCAAAGCAGTGTAGATGAAACGCTTGTCAAAGCGCTTCATCGCTGTGAGTTCATCGAAGGCAGCCACAACATCGTACTTATAGGAGGCCCTGGCACGGGTAAAACTCACTTAGCAACGGCAATAGGCGTACAAGCCATCCAACACCACCGACTACGAGTGCGCTTCTTATCGACCATTGAACTTGTGAATCAACTTGAACAAGAAAAACTCGAAGGTAAAGCGGGACGCATTGCGAACAGGTTAAGCCATACAGACTTGGTTATCTTAGATGAACTTGGTTACTTGCCCTTTAGTCAAACGGGAGGCGCATTACTATTCCACTTGCTAGGCAAACTATATGAGAAAACAAGTGTGATTATCACGACTAACTTAAGCTTTTCAGAGTGGAGCCAAGTCTTCGGTGACGCAAAGATGACAACCGCATTACTTGATCGACTAACGCATCACTGTCACATCATTGAAACAGGTAACGAAAGTTACCGCTACAAAGAATCTACTAATAAACGAATTTAAAACTGGAAATAAAAGAAAAGTTCAGGCCGTAATCTGGCCTCTCAGGCG
>NZ_LWFZ01000557.1:0-270 GCF_001635225.1 Oleiphilus sp. HI0086 | reverse complement strand
ATTATCCATAAGTTCATATTCCAAGTAATCTTTGACGTATATTTAAACCTAATATCCACTTAACATATATACCCAATTTGAACCTTCACCTACCACCTCAGAACCTCAGTCTTCGAACACTGGTTCCTCAAACTCTTCAAACTCTTCAAACTCTTCAAACTCTTCAAACTCTTCAAACTCTTCAAACTCATAATGGTCTTTTTCATCCCTTTCATAATCAGATTACCGGCGACTCACCGTCCAAGAAATATAATAATCGATGGTATGGCA
>NZ_LWFZ01000556.1:0-8403 GCF_001635225.1 Oleiphilus sp. HI0086 | reverse complement strand
ATTGATAAAACGGTTAACACGATGGCTATGTCAGACGTGAGTAGTCTTGAAAAAGTAGTTTCCGGTTTATCAGATTAAACATGCTGTATAGGGTGCGCGGTGCGCACCAAGTTAAAATACCAAAATAAAGAACAGGAAAATGGCAATGGAAAAGAAGGTGGCGTTAGTCACGGGCGCAAGCCGTGGAATAGGTCAGGCGATTGCTAAAGAGTTGGCCATGGATGAGTCCTTAACGGTTATTGGTACTGCCACAACAGAAGATGGTGCCTCGTCAATTTCGCATTATTTCTCAAAGTGGGGCTTGGACGGTGACGGCATTAAGATGGATGTGTCAGACCCAGAGTCGGTCACAGAAGGCATCAAACAGGTCACTCAAGCTTATGGTCCGCCTTTGATCGTTGTAAATAACGCCGGCATTACCCGTGATGGTTTGTTGATGCGTATGAAAGAAGAAGATTGGGATAATGTCTTGAACACCAACTTGAGCTCGATTTACAGAGTCTCAAAGGCAGCGCTCCGAGGCATGACTAAGGCGCGCTGGGGACGAATTATTAACGTTAGCTCTGTTGTTGCGCAAATGGGCAATGCAGGCCAGGCAAACTATTGTGCTGCCAAGGCAGGCATAGAGGGCTTTAGCCGCTCTTTGGCAAAAGAGATTAGTGGGCGAGGCATTACAGTTAACTCAGTGGCTCCGGGTTTCATTGAGACGAGCATGACAGAAGAGCTTTCCGATACCGTAAAAGCGAGTATGTTGGCGACAATACCGATGCAGCGCTTGGGGCAGCCCGAAGAAGTGGCTTCGGTAGTAGGGTTTTTGGCATCTCAGCAAGCAAGTTATATTACTGGTGAAACGATCCATGTAAACGGTGGGATGTTTATGGGCTAAAACGGGAATATCCCGAATTTGTCCTGTTGTTATTCCGGTAGCATCTCGAATTTGTCCTGTTGTTATTCCGGTAGTACCCCGAATCAGTCTTTTCGTCATCCCGGTAGTGTTTGAGCCGGGAGCCATAAGGTTAAGACTTGGATGGATTCCCTCTCAAAATACTGCGTGAATGAGGGTAGGGTATGGTGGTTCCCATGTATTTGGCCGAAATACTATTTTTTGGTGGCCTGATTGAGATCAAAGAGTGATGTTTTGCTGCTTGTCTCTATCATTGCTTTGATCTAGACTACATCGCCATGAATAAATGAAGCAGACAATAGCTAGGTAATTAAGTACGAAGCTGTTTTTAAACTGAAATATTTCAGAGATAGAATGCTTGTCAGCTTGATCTATATTAATGAGAGGAAATTATGAGTACTGTAGAAGAGCGTGTTAAGAAAATCGTATGTGAACAACTAGGTGTTAAAGATTCAGAAGTCCAAAATACTTCTTCTTTTGTTGAAGACTTAGGTGCAGATTCTCTTGATACTGTTGAATTGGTAATGGCTTTGGAAGAGGAATTTGAAACTGAAATTCCTGATGAAGAAGCTGAAAAGCTTTCTACAGTCCAGGAAGCTATCGACTTCATTATTGCTAACCAGTAATAGAAGTTCATAAAAAGAACCGTCCTTTGTGAAATCTCTGGGCGGTTTTTTTTTGTTTGTTTAGGTCGATATTTAAAAGTTAGAGGCAAGGTATGTCAAAAAGACGAGTGGTAGTCACAGGGATGGGGATGCTTTCTCCGCTTGGTAATAGCGTGTCTGAGTCGTGGAATGCAGCGCTTGAAGGGAAGAGCGGCATATCAAATATTTCTCGCTTTGATACTGAGAACTTTAACGTCAAAATTGGCGGGCAGATTTCGGACCTGGAAGTGAATGATTATATTGACCGTAAAGAAGCGCGTCGCATGGATATCTTCATGCAGTACGGCCTGATTGCAGGTATGCAGGCAGTAAAAGATGCATCTTTAGAAGACTTGGATTCAGATCAGAAAAAGCGGATTGGTGTTGCCTTTGGTTCTGGAATCGGAGGAATTGAAACCATTGAGACTGTACGTGATACCTACGTGAAATCAGGGCCTCGTAAAGTTTCTCCCTTTTTTGTACCCAGCTCTATTATCAATATGATTGCCGGGAATATCGCGATTAAATATGGCTTTAAAGGCCCAAATATAGCGGTAGTCACAGCTTGTACTACGGGCACTCATAACATTGGTTACGCAGCAAGAACGATTGCCTATGGTGATGCCGATGTGATGATAGCCGGTGGTGCTGAAATGGCGACAACACCAATTGCTGTTGCAGGTTTTAGCAATGCTAAGGCATTGTCTTCCAATGACCGACCTGCTGAAGAAGTCAGCCGCCCTTGGGATAAAGGTCGAGACGGGTTTGTACTATCTGATGGCGCAGGTGCACTGGTTTTGGAAGAGTTGGAGCACGCAAAAGCGCGTGGTGCAACAATCTATGCTGAGCTAACCGGCTTTGGTATGAGTGATGATGCCTTCCATATTACTTCGCCTATTGAAGATGGTTCAGGCGCAAGAACCGCTATGGAAAATGCTATCAACGATGCAGGAATAGAACCAGAATCGATTGATTATATTAATGCTCACGGCACCTCAACTCCGCTTGGTGATGTGGCAGAATGCAAAGCGATCAAAGACCTGTTTAAAGAACATTCTAGCTCTTTGCTTGTTAGTTCAACCAAGTCAATGACTGGTCACTTGTTAGGGGCTGCTGGCGCGATTGAGGCAATCTTTTCTGTAAAAGCTATCACTGATCAAGTAGCGCCACCAACGATTAACCTCGATGAGCCTGAAGAAGGGTGTGATTTGGATTTCGTGGCACATACTGCCAGGAAAGCTCCGATAAAAGCTGCTCTATCGAACTCCTTTGGTTTTGGCGGTACTAATGGCACTTTAATCTTTCAGGCCTTGGAAGATTAGAAATGAAAACGCGAGCTCACTTAACCTTAGTCAATGAGCTTGAGACCTCGGCAATCGATATCGCTGATCGGGGCCTTGCCTACGGAGATGGTTTATTTGAAACGCTTAGAGTGGTCGATGGAAAAATTCCTCTTCTAAGTTATCATCTGGAACGATTTAAACGTGGCACTAAGGCGCTTGATTTAGGTGAAACTGAAATGCTTGCTGGTAAGTTTGAGCGTTATGTTGGCTTGGCTTTGAAAGACCTGACTAAAGCCGCTCACCTTAAGCGAGCGATAATCAAAGTGATTCTTACGCGTGGACAAGGTGGTCGAGGTTATGCGCCACCCGATGAGCCGGAACTAAACTTTATCACACAAGTCTTTGAGTCTCCCGAATTTCCCGAGACAAACTCCGCCCAGGGAATTACTCTCCATTTATGTGACCATAAGCTCTCGCATCAGCCAGTTCTGGCAGGGATAAAACACCTCAATCGTCTAGATCAGGTGCTTGCTTCAAAGGATTTGGCTAAGTCAGGGTATGAAGAAGGCTTGATGTTGGACTACAAGAATAATGTGGTAGAAGGCACTAAAAGCAATCTACTCATTTTCACAGGCAAAGATATTATTACTCCGAATATATCGGGTGCCGGTGTGGCGGGTACTTTACGTCAATATCTACTCGATAACGCTGCTTTAACAGGGCTAGCGCTTCGTGAAGCGGAAATTAGTATCGAGGACTCAAAGTCTGCAGACGGTTTAGCTGTTATCAATAGTGTCTTTGGTCTTTGGCCAGTGAAAGAATTTGCTGGTAAGCGCTATGCAATACATAAAAATTGTGGAATCATTCAGTCTCATTTGAAGACTAGCTTTTCATATTAAATAACCTTTTTCGACATTAACTATCGTGCCTGCAAATCGCTCTTTTATCGCTCGTTTTATTCTGCTGCTTATTATTTTTGTGCTGATGCTCAGTGCCGGTATATATCGTTATTATCAATCTGAATTAGAGCGAGCAATAGCCTTTCCACGAGACGTTCTCGAAATAGAAATACCCAAAGGCAGTAGCTTCAACTCAGTGTTGAGGAACTTGATTGAAAAAGGGGCTGACATTAACCCCTGGGTCGCAAAGGTCTACGCAAAGCAAAATAAGCTTGCTAGTAAAATTAAAGCAGGTGAGTTCAGTCTACAAGGGCCTATGACGCTTCCTGCTATTTTTGAGTGGCTGACATCCAATAACCAGATTCGTTACCAGGTTCAGTTTATCGAAGGAACGAGCTACAGAGATGCCTTAAAGACCCTGGCGCTTCAAGAGAAGCTAAGTAAAACCTTGGAAGGGAAGAGCGATGATGAACTTATCCAGGCATTGAACTCTAAGAACGATATAAAGCACCTGGAAGGGCAGTTCTATCCTGATACTTATGCGTACCATAAAGGCGATACGGATCTATCAATCCTAAAGCGTGCTCATCAGCGTTTGCAGAACATTTTGCAAGAAGAATGGCAGGCTAGAGATAAAAGTACCGTATTGAAGGGCTCGTATGAAGCGCTTACCTTGGCTTCGATTGTGGAAAAAGAAACGGGAGCAGCACATGAGCGAACTGAAATCGCAGGTGTATTTAATAGGCGGCTGATTAAGGGAATGCGTCTACAAACGGACCCGACCGTCATCTATGGCTTAGGTGATCGCTATCAAGGCAATATCACCCGTAAGCACCTGAAAGAGCTGACGGCCTACAACACCTACCGAATAAAGGGCTTACCTCCTTCTCCTATCGCTTTAGTAGGGCGTAGTGCCATTCATGCAGCGCTGCACCCTAAAGAAGGCTCTAGCCTATATTTCGTCGCAAAAGGTGATGGCACTCATCAATTTTCAGCAACTATCGACGAGCATAACAATGCCGTTCGTAAGTACCAGTTAAGACGTCGCAAAGACTACCGTTCAAGCCAGTAAGGCTTGATTTCAGAGCAAGCTCAATTCCAAATAAGAAGGTACAGTGTGGACAAAGGTTTATTTATCACGATTGAAGGTGGCGAAGGCGTTGGCAAGTCTACCAACATCGCTTTTATTCAAGAAGCGTTAGCGTCAAAGGGAATTGAATCCATCATTACCCGAGAGCCTGGCGGAACGCATTTGGCCGAAGAGATTCGTGAAGTGCTCATTAAGAACCGGGAAGAAACAGTAGCGTCAGAAACCGAGTTACTTCTTATGTTTGCCGCACGCGCTCAGCACCTTCACCAAAAGATTTTACCTGCGTTGGAAAAAGGTGTTTGGGTGATTTCTGATCGTTTCACCGATGCAACTTATGCTTATCAATCTGGCGGGCGTGGTGTACCTTCTGAAAAAGTAGCCTTACTTGAAAACTTTGTTCAGGGAGACGTACGCCCAGACCTGACTCTTTTATTAGATGCTCCGATNGAAGTAGGCATGGCGCGTGCAAAAAATCGTGGTGCCCTAGATCGCTTTGAGGAAGAACAGGCAGAGTTTTTTAATAATGTTAGAGATAACTATTTAGCGCGTGCAGAAGCTGAGCCAAAGCGATTTAAAATAGTTGACGCAACACAAAGTTTGGAAGAGGTACAATCAAGTATTTCAGTCGTGCTTGAGAATATCCTGTAGGCAGAGCCTTCCATGGCTCGCAGGCGGGTTAGCACGGTGTAGATTCATATAAGGGATGGAACCCTCTGCCTACGTTCGATTGTTAAACACTATTCAATATCATTGCAACCACGATCACCTGTGGTACGGTTAGCAAAGGTAAATATAGTGCTGTCTTCCAAGACTTCATTGTGTCTTTTATTACCATCACTTCAGTGTAATCGGTCGCTACGCCTGTCATTAAAAATGCAAAGCTATTACCGGGGGCATTGGCTCGATTCATCAAGTCGGCCGCTATAGGGGTCGAGCCTTCGGAGCATACTTCAATGATTGTTGCTGCGATCAAGGTTGCTCCTAGACCAAGCAGCGTTGGCCCGAAGTAATTTTGGAAGTCCTCCAACGAAACGAAGCCTCTAATCGCTGACGCTAATAGAACACCAAATAACAACCAGCGGATCACCATTCTAGAACCGTTTAAGCCGCGCTTGCCGATATCAAGGGCTAGCGCTTGTGTCCATTCTACCGATGCAAATTTGGATTTAGCTTCACGCCAAAATTGAAAGTCTTCAGGCAAGTCATTCGCAACGCTATTTTGCGGAAGAGAGCCTTTCTGTTCTAGTCGATCAAACAACCAGCCGGTGGTAATTGCCAATACCATCGACAGGGCAATAAACAAGAGGGTCCATGGCAGCCCTATGAGTGCCACCATGATTATCGTCAGTGATAGTGAGTTCCAAGGGCTGGCAATAAGAAATGCCATGACTTGGCCGAGACTGGCACCTTTGCGCCTTAGCTCCATGCCGACCATTAGTATTCCGTGACTACATAAATCGAGTAGTACGCCTGCCAATGTCGCGCGCCACAGACCTTTGACGGTGCCTCCTTTTCCCAGAATCGAGATGATAAATTCCTGGGGTATACGACTTAACACACCGACAAAAGCAATGGCGAGCAGTATGCTCCACCACATAGTGTTTAGCAGTTCTTGAACGCTGTGGGCAATGACACCATACCAGTTGTCATGAGAGGGTTCGCTGAGTGCCAACACATAGAAGATAATTGAAAGCGTTAAGCTCCCCCAGAGTAACCAGTCTCGCTTTTCTGGAGAGTCTTCACAGCAACTGTTAGTTGCGGGCTCGCTCGTTGCCTTACTACTGCTGGAGCAGCATGACGTAGTATGTACGGGCTGTTTTTCTTTGCTGCAACAACTTGAACTACTTTCAGGCTTTTCAGGGTTATTTTTTTCAGAACTAGAGCCGCAGCAGCTTGATTTCGTTTCTTTCATAGCTTTACCCCTCCCTGTGTCGTTAGTTGCTCTGGTGCCTCGCTAAGCTTATCAAGAATAGCGCAGTGAGGGTCATTGTTAGATTGGCATTGGCTAGCGAGGTCTAGCAGGCACTGGTGCATCAGCCTAAGCTCAGCTATTTGCTCTTCAACTAATTTTGCTTTGTCCAAGACGAGGGATTTAACCTCGTGACTTTGTCGGCCTTTATTGTTGAAAAGATCAAGCAAGTGGCGACACTCATCAATATTGAAGCCTGTCTTTCGGGCGCGCTGGATAAACTGGAGCTGTTCCAGATCTTGTTCTGAATATTGTCGATAGCCGTTGGCAGAGCGCGAGCTAGGATGAACCAGGTCGATCTCTTCGTAGTAGCGAATGGTTTTAGAATTAAGGCCTGTTAGCTTTGATATCGCGCCGATATTCATCGTGCTACTCCTATATAAATTGATCTAATATGGAATAGCATAAACCTTACAGCTACTGTAAGGTCAATACAAATTTATTGAATTCGAAATTTATGACGAAAGTGGTCAGTGTAGGTGGGTATGACCATAGTCAAAATAACTCAAGTAGACAGAGCCTTCCATGGCTCGCTGGCGGCTTAGGGCTGGTTGGTTTCATGTGAGGAATGGCGTTCTCAGCCTAAGAATGAATAAGCCTCAACCACGACGCCATGCATGAAATTTCTCAAGAAACTGCAATACCTTCTCAGGCGCGTTGGCTTTTTTCCAGTTACCAGCGACAAACTTATTGGTTTCCGCCAGGGTTGGGTAGATATGAATCGTGCCCAGGATCTTATTCAGACCTAAGCCATGCTTCATTGCCGTCACGTATTCAGCAATAATATCCCCGGCATGATGACCGACAATCGTTACCCCAAGAATTTTATCTTTCCCGGGGACGGTTAGCACCTTGATAAAACCATGAGCCTCACCATCGGCAATAGCTCGGTCTAAATCATCAATATCATAACGGCTTACATCATAAGCAATACCTTGTGCTTTGGCTTCCTGTTCGTTGATGCCGACACGGGCCACTTCCGGGTCTGAAAAAGTCGCCCAGGGAATGACGCGATAGTCTGCCTTGAACTTCTTGAATAAACCGAATAAACCGTTCACAGCGGTATACCAGGCTTGGTGAGAGGCCGTGTGCGTGAACTGATAAGGCCCGGCCACATCGCCGCACGCATAGATATTGGGGAAGCGCGTTTGAAGGAATTCGTTCACCTCTATCGTGCCTTTATCCGTTAAGGGGATATTCAATTTATCTAAACCAAAGCCCTCTGTATTCGCTTTACGTCCGACTGCCAATAGCAAAACATCATATTCAATTCGCTGTTCAGTGCCGTCAATGTCGGTGCACAACAGAACTTTTTGGCCATTATCAGTAATAAACTCTGTTGGCTGATGGTTTAATCTAAGATCAATGCCTTCCTCAATAAAGCGCTTTTGAACCTCTGCGCTCACGTCTTCATCTTCTCGTGGCATGATGCGGGCAGAGCGGTCCATTTGAATCACCTGCACTCCAAGGCGCTGGAAGCTCTGGGCCATTTCACAGCCGATAGGCCCACCACCGATGATCAGCATGCGGCCTGGTTTTTCTCTAAGTTCCCATATCGTATCGGAAGTCAAATAACCTGTATCTTCAATGCCCTTAATCGCAGGAACAAAAGGC
>NZ_LWFZ01000555.1:0-909 GCF_001635225.1 Oleiphilus sp. HI0086 | reverse complement strand
TCTTTGCACAAAACTAAGAAAACCGCGTACAAGTGTTTGGTACTTTTGCGCATATAACGCCGCAATTTGCGCGACGGAGTGGAATGGCGGCTTGTTTGCGTGTTTTTGCAAACAAGGTGACAGCCCACGAAGTTCCGCAAGATTACTTGGTTATATGCCTACTGCTTGTAGGGGCTGAATATGATTTTCTGGCCGTTTTGCTGATAAGTCATGAACTGACTGCAAATTAAGCCAAAACTCAGGTGACGTATTAAAAGACTCTGATAATAGCCATGCAGTTTCAGGGGTTACCCCACGCTTACCACGCACTATTTCATTTATGCGCTGTATAGGAACGCCTAGATGTAATGCCAATGCTTTTTGAGTTACCTCAAGAGGCTCTAGAAACTCTTTGAGAAGAATAACTCCTGGGTGTGTTGCTATGCGATTTGAAGGAATCATAATTTACCTCATATTTAGTGGTAATCCACTATTTGGACATCATGAGCAGCGTTAGAATCCCAGCGAAATACAATACGCCACTGAGAATTAATACGAATACTATGGAAACCGTCTAGGTCACCTTTAAGTAGCTCAAGCCTATTTCCGGGAGGCGACTTAAGGTCATCTAGGTTCTGAGCAGCATTAATAACATCAAGCTTATATAAAACTAACTCATGTATCTGATTGGGCAGCTTTCGTGCCCAACGACTAGAAACACCATTAAACAGATCTGATGTAGTTTTATTGCCAAAGGAAATAATCATTTAGGCATATTAACGAATACACGGTATTCATGCAACATATAACGCCGCAATTTGCGCGACGGAGTTAGATGGCGGCTTGTTTGCGTGTTTTTGCAAACAGGGTGACAGCTCACGGAGTTCCGCAAGATTGCTTTGTTATATTTAATCACGCAGCCTCAAAAGA
>NZ_LWFZ01000554.1:0-2343 GCF_001635225.1 Oleiphilus sp. HI0086 | reverse complement strand
TGTTTCAGATAAATTGTTTTCTTCTGCGATGGCTTGAAGCAATTCATCTTTCAGCCAGTTATCCAATGGACATACTGCCGCCGGGTTTCCCTCGAATGCACGGGTTGCAAAGGCATCAACTTGGTATTGTTTTATTTTCATATCCGATACTGTGTGATAAAAACCTAACGCCGCAATAAAGGGCGAGCGGCGCGCAGCAAAGCGAGTCCAGCCCACGGGCCCTTTCGTGGGCGATCTTTGATTGCTTGGTTATGTACTGTTGTCACGGAAAGGCCTCGATAATAGTGAGAATACCAACCAAGTTAAATATACAAATACTAAGTAAAAAATGCTAAATACAGACCCAAGCGCAAAAGTAGTGACCTGTGAACCTGTATGGACAGTATCTATTGTTGTTTGATGTTCTGGACCAATTTGAACATTTTCAGGTTTTGGTAACAAAGCTGCCACATCACTTTCTGAGAAAAACGCAATATTTAACAACCAATACGAAAACACCAAGAGAGTTGAGAATAATACGATACCAAAACGCTTGAATCGACCCTTTAAGTACTTTGAATTTAAGAATTGTAATATGAATGGGAATGTTAGAAATATTGCTAACAAAGCCACATAAGGTTGAAAGAATGTAAAAATAAGCTCGAACATTGTGACTAACTACTTTTCCTTGTATGTACATAGACATAATGACTCCCCACGTCCCAAAAGAGTGCTGACCTCCTATCGTGGGTTAGCAAAGCCAGAGCCATAATATATGTGTCATACCATATAAGCGGAGGCCAGCACCATGAAAAACAATACCATAATTTTTGTCGGATTGGACACCCATAAGGAGTTCACCGAAGTCGCATATTGCGAAGATCAACGAGGCTCAGAAGTAAAACATCTTGGAAGAGTTTCTTCAGCCAAAGTATCACTTACCAAGATGGCAAGACAGTTTGAAAGCAAATACCCGCAGGCTACCCTGCATTTTGTTTATGAAGCAGGCCCCTGTGGCTACTGGATTTATCGATTGCTGACAAGCTTAGGCCATTGTTGCTATGTTGTTGCGCCATCACTGATTCCAAAGAAACCCGGACAACGCGTGAAAACAGATAAACGCGATGCACAAGATTTAGCTCGTTTGGTTCGTAATGGCGACCTTGATCCGATTTACGTTCCTGAACCCGCAGATGAAGCAATACGAGATCTATCTCGAGCACGTGAGCGTGCAATGCATGATTTGAATAATGCACGTTTCCAGCTAAAAGCCTTGCTGCTCAGAAACCATATTAACTATTCAGGCAAATCAAATTGGAGCTTAAAACACCTTCGTTGGTTAACAGAGATCATCTTACCTCATCCTAGTCAGCAATTTGTCTTGCAAGAGATGATTCAAACCATTTCAGAACGCAATGCTCGACTAGAGCGTCTGGACAATGAACTCGCCCATCACGTGAAGCAATGGCGATATTATCCGGTTGTGAAAGCGATACAAGCCTTGAGAGGCGTTCGACTGCTCACCGCCACTGGTGTCATTGTAGAGCTAGGAGACTTAACACGATTTGATAGCCCTAGAAAACTGATGAGTTATATCGGAACGACGCCCTCCGAACATTCAAGTGGAGGAAAACGACACTTAGGCGCGATCACCAAGTGTGGAAATGGGCGAGCGAGGAGATTGTTAGTTGAGGCTGCACATAGCTATCGCTATCCCGCAAAGATATCGAAGGAATTACAGCTCAGGCAGGAAGGATTGCCGAAAGAGGTAATTGATCAAGCTTGGCAAGCACAACAGAGATTATGTAGACGATATCAACGACTAATACACAAAGGTAAACATCGAAGTGTCGTGGTAACGGCGATCGCACGAGAACTGATAGCTTATATCAGGTCAATCTCGAAGGAAGTCACCTTACCCAGAATAGATCCAAAAACACGAATCTCACGCGTACCCGCTTAAGTAGATAAGGAATAATACATGAACAAGTTTAGCGTCAATGCAAAAGATCAAGCAGCGGCTGTGGTGCAATCACCGAAGGCGTTAGGTTGGCAATGAGCTAGCAGTACATTGATCCACGAGCATAGACTGAAGACAGGCACCACGACGTAATAAGTAAGGTTGGATAGGTTAACGCGTCGCGTTAGCAACCCACGAATACCAGCATGATCACCGTCGAAATTACTTGCTTCATCTGATGCGTTGACGCTTCCCTAACGGGAAGAATGTTAATTAAAAAGAAAGGCTCTGGCCGAGGTTCCGGCAGGATTTTGTGCCGGCCTCTTGACGTGGGGAGTCATACCAACGCTTTTGTTGTGGGGCGCTGAAAGCGTCCAAGCCCCGCAGGGGCTGAACCACCAACT
>NZ_LWFZ01000553.1:0-431 GCF_001635225.1 Oleiphilus sp. HI0086 | reverse complement strand
AGTTTTCTATCTCGGGTGCTGATGAACCTATTTTTATCAATACCGACCCTAACCGCCTGTCACAAGTTATTCTTAACCTCCTATCTAATGCGGCAAAGTTCACGGAGCAAGGCCATATTGGGCTAAGTATGAGTATGCTAGGTGATGGGCAGTTGAAAATTCAGGTGAGTGATACTGGAAATGGTATTTCGGAAGAGAACCAAAAACGTTTATTTCAGGATTTTGTTCAGGTGGGTGATGATACGCAAAAGCATATGGAGGGGACGGGTCTAGGTCTGGCTATCACTCGTCGTATTGTTGAACGAATGGAAGGAGATATACAGGTATATAGCTCGCTTGGTAAGGGTACGACAATGGCTGTTTATCTGCCGGTTGAGCTTGTTGAAGAACCACAAACAGACCAAGACCCGGATATCGCAAGCAATTCACTG
>NZ_LWFZ01000552.1:0-900 GCF_001635225.1 Oleiphilus sp. HI0086 | reverse complement strand
AGTAGCTGCTGCACTTAAAGCGATACCAGAACCCAAAGCTTTTTCGCCCCATAGATTTTCCGTACTTTGGGGCTCTCCCCAAAGGCTTTTAGCATCATCTAATGGAATGCTAATTCGTGGTTCAGAGAATAAACCATCCTGAGGTTGTAACTCGATATGCTGACTTTGTAGTTCACTTAAACTTTTGCCGTAATCGTAATCTCCAATTTCGGTCTTTACCATTGAACTACAACCTGACAATAAGGCTAAAACTGCAATAACAAATATGTGCTTCAATTTAACTCCTTTTTTACAGCTAACGCCTTTAGCTGCGGCGAGCGATAGCGAGTCCAGCCCCGGGGATTTTTCCGGGGCGAGGCAGGCTAAACTTGTTAGGCTTTTTTATTCGCATATTTCTCGGCTACTTTTTCAGATAATTCAAGAATGGTATTGGAAGCACTCTGATAGGTATAAGGTCCATCCGGGCGATAATATTTTGCTTCTCTTGAGCTAATGGTCCAGTAGATTTTTTTAATGCCCAAAGTTGAACATAGATTCTGCATGGTAAGCNCAAGTTTCTTTCCTTGTGGAACATTTGTTCTGGCAGTTGTTGTGCCAAAATAACCTGTCCCAGTATCTCTTACTATCTCGACTTTCATAGCATCTCCATGAGCCTAACGCCGCAATAAAGGGCGAGCGGCGCGCAGCAGAGCGAGTCCAGCCCACGGGCCCTTTCGTGGGCGATCTTTGATTGCCTGGTTATATTTCATTTGCTACGAGATTAGATTTAACCTTGCCAGAAATTACCAATTTATAAAATACAAACTCAGCGACTAAGCCTGAAAATATTGCCGCTGCAACTGCTATACCCCCGCTAGCAGTTGCCTTTGCTACAGCAGCTAAAACTAAAAACGCTAATGG
>NZ_LWFZ01000551.1:0-870 GCF_001635225.1 Oleiphilus sp. HI0086 | reverse complement strand
GGTAGTGCAAATGTTTAGAGAGCGAAGAGATATTAACTACAGCAGCTTTCCCTTTTTAGTGTGTTTTATGGTTTTGATTCTGTTCACTGTAAATAATGTTACTCCATCTGTAGGAGCAGCGGTCTTTTTTATTATTCCTTCGATTTTTTCTTATATGAAGAGGAAAATTTCAAATGAACTTGCTTAGTATCGACCATAAAAAAACTATCAAACTGACTATAACTGTGATGAGACGAGTTTGTTATTTTCCTTTTAAATTTTTTGCATTCGTAAACTTCTCCATTCGGAAAACTTTGTTTGGAAGTGGTAACGCTCTTAATTATTTGACGCAAATTGATGCTGAAGGAGTTATTTTTATTCTTTGTGCTTACGGTGCTAAGATCGGAAAAAACTGTGATATTCAGCCTGGTATCACTTTTCATAACTGCAAAAATTTCAAAAACCTATTAATCGGAAATAACTGTCATATTGGGAAAGGCTGTTTTTTCGATCTGCGCGACTCTGTGACTGTAGAGGATAACGTTGTTATATCGATGTACAGTAAGTTCGTCACACATATTGATATGACTAAAAGTGTACTGAGCGATGAGTTTCCTGCTGCAAGTGCAGGTATTAGAATTGGTTCTGATAGCTACTTGGGTATAGGTTCAACTGTTCTCATGGGGGTCGAGCTAGGTTCAAAAGTTTTAGTTGGTGCAAATAGTTTGGTCAATGTTTCGGTTCCCAGTAATTCCCGTGTTGCTGGGACTCCTTGCAAGGCTATTCTTAGTAAGAATACAAATGAGTCATTATGAAATTCAGTCTATTTTTATGTGCTCTTTGTTTACCAAGCCATTTTGTCCCTCTTAGGAATTAAATTTCATGTTATAC
>NZ_LWFZ01000550.1:0-380 GCF_001635225.1 Oleiphilus sp. HI0086 | reverse complement strand
ATGAGCACGAAGCTGAAGCTTCTGGGTGTTGACGTCGGCTCAATTGGCGATGCCCATGGTAAAACGCCCGGCTCAATCGCTTACGTCTACAGTAACGAAAACTCAGAGATCTATAAGCGAATCATCGTATCTGAAGACGGCAATACACTGTTAGGTGCAGTACTAGTTGGCGACTGTTCAGATTACGACACACTTCTTCAATACTACCTGAACGGTATCGAGCTTCCCGAAAACCCTGAAGGAATGATTCTACCGAATGTTGAAGGGGGTGGTCCTGCGCTAGGTGCTTCAGCACTACCAATGGAAGCAACAATCTGTTCATGCCTAAACGTTAGTAAAGGCGACATTATTAACGCTCTTGATTCCGGTTGTTGCAGCGT
>NZ_LWFZ01000549.1:0-1043 GCF_001635225.1 Oleiphilus sp. HI0086 | reverse complement strand
CTTGGGACTTTACTGAAGTGGATGGCACGCGCCTTGGCCAGCGAGTAGTACCACTTGATAAGGCAGGTTTGTATGTGCCAGGTGGTAAAGCGGCTTATCCTTCGTCTGTTTTGATGAATGCTATTCCTGCAAAGGTAGCAGGTGTGCCTGAGGTCATCATGGTGGTGCCAACACCTAAGGGTGAAGTTAACGAGCTTGTATTGGCAGCTGCGGCGCTTTCCGGCGTCGACCGTGTCTTCACTATTGGGGGTGCTCAAGCGGTTGCAGCCTTAGCTTACGGTACAGCGACTGTTCCAGCAGTCGACAAAATTGTTGGGCCAGGAAATATTTTTGTGGCGACCGCCAAGCGAGAAGTATTTGGTACCGTTGGTATTGATATGATTGCCGGTCCTTCAGAGATTCTTGTGATTTGCGATGGGAAAACTGACCCAGACTGGATTGCAATGGACCTGTTTTCACAGGCAGAGCATGATGAAAACGCTCAGCCTATTTTGATATCACAAGACGAGCAGTTTTTAGATCAGGTTGAAGCCAGTATTAGCAAATTGTTGCCAACGATGGAGCGTGAGGAAATAATCACAGCATCGCTGGTATCCAGGGCAGCATTCATTAAGGTCGACTCTCTGAGCCAAGCGGCTCATGTTAGCAACCTGATAGCACCTGAACACCTGGAGTTATCAGTAGAAGATCCCGATGCCTTGTTGACAGAGATTCGCCATGCAGGCGCAATCTTTATGGGCCGCTATACCGCCGAAGCGCTTGGTGACTATTGTGCTGGACCTAACCATGTATTACCAACTTCTGGAACTGCACGCTTTTCTTCGCCTCTAGGTGTGTACGATTTCCAGAAACGCTCTTCGATTTTGCACTTCTCAGCAGAGGGTGCAAGTGAGTTAGGGAAGGTGGCATCGGTACTTGCTCGTGGTGAAGGATTGACAGCCCACGCTCGTTCCGCTGAATATCGCATCAAGTAGCTTAGGTCCGTAATCATGTCGGTTAACTTACAAGAATTGAGTACCTATCTTCAGCAATATTTATCGGTT
>NZ_LWFZ01000548.1:0-795 GCF_001635225.1 Oleiphilus sp. HI0086 | reverse complement strand
TCTAGAAGAGCGGCGTGACAATTTGCTCTGCTCAATTTCCTTTGGTGATGAGGAAGCCTTTGGTCTAGCCTACCTAGACCTGAGTGGCGGACGCTTTTCTGTGTCGCAAGTTCGAGGCTTGCCCGACCTAATAAGCGAGTTGCAGCGTATTAGACCGTCGGAAGTTTTAATAAGTGAAGAGTTTCCATATGAAGGAGCTTTTGAGAACTTAACTGGTCTTAGACGCCAAGCTCCATGGCTTTATGATCTTGATTCCGCAAAAAGCTTATTGACTACTCAATTTAAAACGAAAGACTTAAGCGGCTTTGGTATCGATTCGATGCAATTAGCTATCTGCGCGGCGGGTTGTCTGCTGCAGTATGCAAAGGATACTCAGCGTAATGAGCTGCCTCATATTGTCACCATCAATAAAGAAGAGCGTAGTCAATACATTCTACTCGATGCAGCCAGTCGCAAGAACCTAGAAATTGACACCAACCTTGCTGGCGAAAGTAATCACACCTTGGCGTGGGCAATGGATGCCTGTAAAACTGCAATGGGTAGCCGCTTGCTTAGGCGCTGGCTCCACCACCCTTTAAGAGACCGGGAAATTGTGAATGCCCGTCTAGATTGCGTGTCTTCACTTGAGCAATCCTATAACTACGACGCCATTCAAACGAATTTAAAACAAGTCGGAGATGTACAGCGTATACTCGCCAGGATTGCGCTTAGATCTGCACGCCCTCGTGACCTATCACGACTTAGAGACACTTTAATACTACTACCCGCCATACAGGCAGATTTAAGGTCAGTTGA
>NZ_LWFZ01000547.1:0-300 GCF_001635225.1 Oleiphilus sp. HI0086 | reverse complement strand
ATACGAAATCATCTGACGAGCTATCAGTAACGCTTGGATCGATGACAAGAATTGACCCTTCTCCCCAGCGAATAACATAGGCTTTATCATCAGATGCGAAAAGCACATCATATGGGTTACTGTTGCTTTCGCCGTCTTCATCATTCAAACCGTACTGCCAGGTTAAGGTGTTTGGGTTGTCTATATCGTACTTCGATAAGTTATTTTCACCGTACTTACCTATTCTGTAGTAGTCACTTCCATTTACTGCCACATCGATATCAGAACGATCCGTAGCTGCAAATCCTTCAGTGTGGTCAA
>NZ_LWFZ01000546.1:0-244 GCF_001635225.1 Oleiphilus sp. HI0086 | reverse complement strand
GAGATACCTGACCGTCTTTCTCCCATTGCTCGTGGTGAGGCACAGCTTCAGCTTCAAGGAACTTCTTAAACGCATCGCTAGTGCAGAGTCGATTCTTGAGCAAACAGTCGCATACGTTAAAGAGCGTAAAGCCTTCGGCCGTGAAATAGCATCGTTCCAGAACACCCAGTTTAAGCTTGCCGAAATGTCAGCAACCTTGACGATGGCGCGTGTATTTGTCGATAAATGCTTAGAGCTGCATATT
>NZ_LWFZ01000545.1:0-10234 GCF_001635225.1 Oleiphilus sp. HI0086 | reverse complement strand
GTTATCGTGATCTTAGGTATTTTGGCAGCCTTTGCATTGCCTCGTTTTGCAGACTTAGGTGGTGAAGCGCGTGCTGCAGCACTTCAAGGTGCTTATGGCGCGATGAGGTCTGCGTCATCCATAGCTCACGCAGACTATTTGGTTCAGGGCGATAACTCCTTGACTGAAATTACAATGGAAGGTCAGGTTATTCAGATGTTGAACGGCTATCCTGAAGCACAAACTGCTGGATCTGAAGGTATTCTTGATGCTGCTCAGATTACTGCTGCTGATTTCGATTTGGGTGGTACTCCAGGCGGTTTAGCAACTTCGACGGTTACAGTGACAGCTTCAGGTGTAACACCAGCTAATGCAGCAACTTGCCGTATTACCTATACAGCTGCTACAGCAAATAATAGCCCAACTATTTCAATTGATGTTACGAATTGTGATTGATTAGTAGTTGTGTGAAAAAGCGCCGGTGGGCGCTTTTTTTCGTTTTTTAAAGGCAAGATTTTTGTCGAACAAGATCATAGCAAACTATTCAAAACAGACTAACCAGCATGGTTTTACCTTGATTGAGCTGGTGATGGTCATCGTGCTCATCGGTGTTCTAAGTGTCGGTGCCAATAGCCTGTTCTCTTCAAAAGACTCCTATGCAGACTACTTAGCCAAGGAAAGGCTTCTTTCTCTTGGTTTACTCGCGCAACAGTTAGCCTTGGGTGTCAGTGCTCAAGAGGTGCAAATAGCGGGTGCGGCACCTATACCGTCGGGAGATCCAGCGGAAATACAGTTTATTCGTACCGCTGGCGGCGACCTGCATTTTACCCTACTGAAGCATCAGCAAAGCGTTCAGACTTATCAACTGGAAACACCTTTGCCCACAATTTCAATAGATGGCCTTGCGCTGGCGTTGGGGGCTACTGTTAGTTTGGCGTGGGATCAAACAGCAAGTATGGACGATGCCGCAAATCACAATGTTACGATCGTTGGTACGAAAACCCATCGTATTTGCTTCTCCTCCTCGGGTTTTGTTTACGAATCGTCGGGGGCATGCCCGTGAGAGCTAATGTTACTCGTTCAAGAAGTTTAAGCCGACAGCAAGGCGTCACCTTGGTTGAACTCGTCATTTCTATTGTGATTCTATCGATTGCTATGGTTGCAGTGCTGAACTCTTTCAGTTTTACCATGAAACATAGTGCTGACCCCCTTTGGAGGAATAAGACCTTAAAGCTGACACAGTTATATTTTGACGAAATATTATCAAAGAATTATGACCACGCTACGCCCGTGGGTGGTGTGCCGATGGTCGCGAGCCCAGGTTGTACAGCAGCAGATCTGGGGCCGGATTCACCCGGGGGCGTCCTGGAAACTCGCTCTGTCTATAACGATGTGGATGACTATGATGGTTTGACAGATGCTCCACCGGTCAGCTTAACTGCAGGTTTAGATAGTTCTTATGACAGTTATAGTGTTTCTATTAGTGTGGCGTGCGATACCGCTAACTTAGTGTCAGCGAGTGCAACGAATCACGCCAAGAAAATAACTATTTCGATAACGCCACCGGGCCAAAGTACGATGACCTTTGCCGCTTATAAGGGGAACTTCTAATGTCGCGCCCCTTAAATGACTCTAAAGGATTTACCTTAATCGAGATGATTGTCACGATTGTCGTGATAGGTATTCTAGGTGTAGGAATTGCCGGATTTATCGGTCGAACTACGGAGGGCATGATCGATGCCTCTGAGCGCGGTAAAATATCTGCCATTGCTTGGGTGGTATCAGAGAAGCTAAGTAGAGAACTACGATTAGCTTTACCGAATAGTATTCAAACGCTTAGTGGCGGCTCATGTATTGAGTTTATTCCCACTGTCGCTGCAACGGACTATTTAAGTGTGCCGATTTTAAGTGGGGCCAGTAGTTTCGAGGTGGTACCTTTTGCTAGCTACGTGGATGCAAGTGTCGATACTAGCCAGGACAGAGTGGCCGTTTATAGTAATGCCGTCAGTGATGTTTATGACCTATCTGGAAGCCAGCGCGTAATTAGTAGCTTGCTTTCTAGTATTACTGCCGGCGCAACAGCCGGTGCTTTGACGATTAACTTACAATCAAGCCATCAATTTGTCAGTGACTCCCCAACTAAGCGTTTGTTTATTAGTCAGGACCCCGTGATGTTTTGTTTTAGCGGTGGCTTTCTCTATCGTTATTTTGATTATGGCTTTGATTCGACCCCTGATACCAACAAGCAAAATGTCATGGCAAATGGTGCGAATTTAGGTAGCTTTGCTTATACAGACGCCAGCCTGACTCGTAATGCTGTGGTAAATATTGCTTACAGTGTTACAGGTAGTAATGGTGAACTCCAGGCCGTAAATCAAGAGGTGCAAATTCGCAATGTACCCTAGGCAACTCCACTTTAGACAACTACACCTTAAGCAGCGAGGTATTGGACTTCCTGCGACAATATTTTTGATCGTTATTCTTGCTTTGATCGTTTTGGCAATGAGTGATCTGGCTGAAGATTCCAGTATGGGCTTTGCTCAAGACTTTGAATCTACACGAGCCTTTTACGCGGCGGAAAGCGGTGCTCAGATAGCGCTAAACAGAGTGTTCGTTGGCGGGACAACTTGTAATGATGCAATGGGGTATCTGGACTTTGATGCAGGAGGGAGTAACCCTGGCTTGGATAACTGCATTGCACAACTGATTTGCCGAATTGATACGGTGGCAGGTACAAATTATATGACATTTACAAGCACAGCGACCTGTGGAAGTGGTTTGGACCAGGCGACTCGTTCGGTGCAGGTGAGGGCTCATGATTAATAAGGGTGTTTTGTTATTGTTCCGACTTATTACAAGTATATGTGTGATTGTCTGTCTGTTTACTTTCGCTAGTAGTGCTCATTCTGCAATTACTTTTGTAGCTAGTACGACTGAAGATGGCAATAACGATGATGTCACTCTTACTGTACCAGCGAGTGCTGAAGAAAATGATTTGTTATTGGTGCAGATTACTATCCGAAACAGAAGTGGTAGTGATGGGGTGACAGCGCCAGCTGGTTGGACTCAGATTAGCTCTCAAGACAGAGACGATGATGTACTCCAATCATTGTACTATCGCCTGGCTACGTCTGGCGACGCTGGGACCGGGTATAACTTTGATTTTGATGGCAATCGGAATCGGCGGTATATAGGTGGTATGTCTGTCTTTCGAGGTGTCGATACCTCCACACCAATAGATGATGAAGATTCTAGCGTAGGTATGAGTTGGTCCAGTGTGACAGCACCGTCGGTCAATACTTCAGGCTCGGGGGGAATGCTGGTGGCATTTTATACGCTTGAAGCCGGAGACGCAGCGTTTTCCGCACCTGTCGGTATGACTGAAATGTACGATATTGAGGAACATAAGGGTAATGACGGAATAACAACAATGGCCGCATATGAGCTTCGACCTACGGCAGGTGCATCGGGTGATCGAGTCGCGACGGCGTCAACAATTTTTGATGATGCCATTGGTCACTTAATTGCTTTGAGAGAAGGGGCGAGTGGTGTATTGAATGTTGATAGTGTCCATGGTGCCTGTGGTGTTGATAATCTCTTGGTAGTCGAATTCGACAATACCATTGATAGTGATGCCTTAGATACTAGCTACTACTCCTTAAATGCAGCGACGATTAGTAGTGTTAGTCAGCAAAGTGACACAACGGTTGTATTGCAGGTAACAGGAATTGTAGCGGGCCAGGCATATACCTTGACGGTGGATGGTACTGATCACAGCGTTGATTTCTCTGGTTTAACTGGTCATTACTTTGATCAACGTAACGGAAGTGGAACCAAGGTTTCTCAGCCTTCAGGTTTATTTACCGGTACGGAATATCTGCGTAAAGATAGCCAAGTGGATTTTGGTTGGGGCTCAGGAACGCCGACTATTTTCCCTAGTACCTCTGGAAATAATGAGCGTTTCAGTATTCGTTGGAATGGCTATGTGGTACCGACACAAACAGGTAGTTATGAGTTCCGGCTGTATTCAGATGATGGTGTACGCTTAGACCTTGAAGGTAGTGAGATTATTAATGACTGGAGCCTTCATGGACCGCGTTATTCGAGCACTTCTGCGGCGCAATCATTAAATTCTGGGCAGGGCTATATCGTTCAGATGGAGCACTTTGAGCATACTGGTCAAGCTTATGCTCGTTTGCAATGGCGCCGTGACGGTGGCAGTTGGGAAGCTATTCCAAGTGCAGCTTTGAGTTCATGTGCGGTCACAGGTGAGCTACCTGAACCTGTCGCAGAATTTCGAATGGACGAGACGGCTTGGTCTGGCTCATCAGGCGATGTGGTGGATAGCTCTGCCAGCCCTAGTAATGGAAGTTCTCAAAATGGCTTAGACACGACGAGTACAGCACACCTTTGCCGAGCAGGCGATTTTGATGGAGTTGATGACTACATTGAAAGCTCTGAAGTGGGGGCAACTCTAACGGGGACTTCTTCTCTGAGCTTTTGGATTAAGACCACACAAGTTGGAAATAATACTGGATGGCAGGCGCCCGGTATTGCCGGGGTGGAAGAGTCGGGTGGCTCGGACGATATCTTTTGGGGCTGGATCGATGCCTCGGGCCATATTGGCTTATCGGTTGGTAATGATTACTCGTCAAAGTCCTCAGGTGTGATCAATGATGATAGCTTTCATCATGTGGTGCTAACACGTGATGCCGGTAGTGGTGCGTATAAAATATATATTGATGGCGTGTTGGATCAAAGTGGCACCGCAGCAGCAGGTGTGATTGGCAACTCTTTCACGAGTATCGGCCGGATAGAAGATACAGGTGGTTCGCCAGAGTACTTTCAAGGTCAGCTAGATGAAGTCAAAATATACAACAGCGTTCTAAGTGATTCGCAAGTGAATGCCTTATATACCGAGACACGTTCATGTGGCGCCTATCAGCCTCTTGCTCACTTTGCCTTTGAGCAAAATAATTGGTCGGGCGCAGGCGTGTCGATCGAGGATTATTCGGGTAACGGTAATGCGGGATTAAGTGTCGGTAGTGCAGAGTCCCATGCCAGCGGCCAGGTTTGTAAAGGTAGTTTTATTCCCGACAACTCAAATTCAGCAACGATTGATGCCATTGACTCACAGCTGGACTTGGACACAGACGTAGGTAGTCAAGGGACTATTGTGCTTTGGTATCGAGCTGAAGAGAACTGGGTGGGGAGTGGAGATAAGACCTTAATTGATGCAACTACCGATGTCATAGGAAATTCTAACGATAAGTATTTCTTCTTGGCAAAATTAAATGATGGTCGCTTACGATTTGCCTTGGAAGATAGCGCGGATCTTGATTTCAACTTATACACAAGTGCTAACTCAGTTGTTGCGGGAACGTGGGTTCATCTTGGCGTAACCTGGGACTTATCTGCCGATGAATTGCATATATATGTTGATGGAAGCTCTGCTGCCTCATCGTCAATTTCATCTAACGGCACTATGGGTGATGTAGGAAATATCTTCTTCGGGGACAATTCATCTACTTATCTAACACCAGGCGCTTCAGCTTATGGCCGTTTGGATGAGATTAAAGTTTACGATAGCGTGCTGACTGAAGCAGAAATTGGAACGGCTATGGGGGACTCTCATGCTTGTAGCTCGTGTTCTTTAGGTAGTTTTTCGATTACTCAGCCTGACTATGGGTTAGCCTGCCCGAGTTCCAGAGCTGAAGTGAGTATTCAAGCTGTATGTGCGGATGGTGTTACTGATAAAACTGACTATGTTGGTACGATTGGTTTAAGTACCAATGATGATTCAAATAGCGAGTTTTATGATGCTGCTAGCGGTGGTTCCTCCATATCGGGTCTCACTCTGGATGGCTCTGAAAGCGGTGCAGCAACGGTCTTTTTATTCCATGAGAGGGCGGTTGATGGTGTGGTCGTGACCGCCGAAGATACTGCAGAGAGTGTAAGCTCTACCGCAACGCCGGGTACAAACTTTAGTGCTTACGGATTTGTTGCGACCAACCCGGCCTCTTTTGTTTGTGGTAATTCTGAATCGATGACATTAACCGCTGTCGGTCAAACTCAACCAAGTGGTAGTGCTTGTTCAGTGTTGACTGATTTTGACGGGAGTAAAGACTTAAAAGCATGGTTTGAGGTGAATTATCAATCTGATGAGTCACCCGCTATTGCAGATACGGCCAGGACTTCCCTAAGCCTTAATAACACGCTTATCGCTAACAGTTTACCTGCTAGTGATAATCTGACTTTAGATTTTGATCAAGGTGTAGCAGATCTTGACGTTAGGCATTTAGATGCTGGACAAATATTGTCTATTAACTTTGAACATGAGGATGGGCTCAGTGAAACGCCACTTATGCAAGGTCTTATGTCTAATGCCTTTGTTGTCTCTCCTTCCTTGATTGAGTCGACTGTACCGAGCGCGCCAAGTTGTTCTTCTCCTTTTGGATCTTGCAGTGAGTTTGCAACGGTCGGTGATAATTTTACTCAGCAGCTTAGAGCTGTCTGCGCGGATGCAAGCGCAACAACGGCTGAGAGCTATATCAGTCCTTCGCCAATATCGTTGCGTAGTAATCTTATTGCACCGCTAAGTGGTGTTAATGCCAATGTTGCCGAGAGCGATGTGGCCTTTACATTGGCAGATGATGGTGTTGTGTCGGTGACGCAACAAATAGATGAGGTGGGGGTTTTCACTATGGAAGCCTATGCCGTGCCCGATTATGCGGGTGAAGTCGTCAGCGGTGGTACAAGTGGTAATGTTGGTCGGTTTATCCCTGATCGTTTTGATGTGAGCTTTTCCGTCACAGGAGGAAATTTTGCCCCAGCGTGTAATGTCGTTGGACTATCGCCCTTCACTTATATGAATCAGGCCTTTCAATGGAATACTGTCCCTGAATTGACGATAAGTGCTGTACGTGCTGATGGCACGATTACACAAAACTATGAAGGTGATTTTTGGCGCTTGGGTGCAAACCTGGAGCTAGATGAGTCTTGTGGTGGTAGTGTAGGCGTTAAGGGTTTTTGCTATACCGATAATGCAGCGACGGCGGCGACATTATCCTCGCCAGTTGGAGATATAAGTTATGGTGCGACAACAGATATTGATGGAACGCTTAGCTTACTTATCCACTCTAGTAACCCTAACTTCAGTTATGATCGACCTGCAGGGACCAATATCGTTCCTTTTGACGCAGATATTGATTTGGTCGTTACTTTGGAAGACGATGATGATGTGACAGGCACTAGTAATTTAGCAGCGCTTGGTTTCCAATTTAGCTCAGAATTACGGCAAGGACGGTGGAAAATGGAGAATGCCTATGGGCCTGATACTCAAGCGTTAAAAATGAAGGCTTACCCCCAATATTATTCTAGCGCCGGAACCTTTGTTGCCCATACTGATGATCAATGTACCGCAGTTGTTCCAACTGTTACACCTTTAGGTAGTGGTGCTACGAGCTTAGAAGATATTCTTGTGGGTTCAGAGTTAACTACCTTAAGTGTGAATGCTCCTCTCGATGATGCGCAAAATGAAAACTTTAGCTTCAGCGCTCCAGGAGTCGGCGGGGCTGGAAAAGTTCAAGTTAATCAGGACTTATCTGCATTGCCATGGTTGCGTTTTGACTGGGACGGAGATGGCGCTCTGGATGATGAGCACCCCTTTGTTGAGGCGCAGTTTGGTCAATATCGAGGCCACGACAGAATTATCTACTGGCGAGAAGTGAGTAACTGATTCTAGGTCGTGCTCCAAGGTTTGGGCATAGCGCGGGATGGAACCCGCTGCCTACAAAATATGAGAGTAATGCGGAGGGAGGGGCTTAATCCTCTTCCTCAGTACTCTCTTCAAAGCTCATATCAAGCTCTTTGATTTTACGGGTAAGCGTATTCCGGCCCCAGCCTAATAACTGGGAAGCATCTCTACGTCGTCCGCCAGTATGGTTCAATGCCGTATCGATCATAATACGCTCAAACTGGGGAACAGCTTGATCCAGAATGGCACTATTACCTTTTTTAAGTTCCTGGTCAGCCCACTTTCGCAAGGCTTCCTGCCAAGTACTTGCTGTTGGAGCAGTGTTATCTTCATCTAATAATTCTGGCGGCAGGTCTGATACATGAACCTCTCTACCACTAGCCATGACGGTTAACCAGCGACAGGTGTTTTCTAGCTGTCGAACATTACCTGGCCAGGGCATGGCACTTAAGTACTCTTCGGTCTCAGGGCGTAATTGCTTGATGTCGACCGAGAGCTCTTCAGCTGCTTTGCTTAAGAAGTAGTTCGCCAGGGTGGGGACGTCTTCACTTCGGTCGCATAGTTTAGGTAGGTGAACGCGAATAACGTTCAAACGGTGAAATAAATCTTCCCGGAAGCTACCTTCTTGAACCAGACCTTCAAGGTTTTGGTGGGTTGCAGCGATAATCCTAACGTTAACCTTAACGGGTGTGGTGCCACCGACTCGATAAAACTCACCATCAGCAAGTACACGTAATAGGCGGGTTTGCGTATCGGCAGGCATATCTCCGATTTCATCGAGGAAAAGTGTACCGCCATCAGCCTGTTCAAAGCGTCCGGTGCGCTGTCCTCCAGCACCTGTAAAGGCACCTTTCTCATGACCAAATAACTCAGACTCAATCAGGTCGTTGGGAATTGCAGCCATGTTTAAGGCAATAAATGGTAACTGTGCACGGGGGCTATGCTGATGCAAAGCACGAGCGACCAGTTCTTTACCTGTTCCTGATTCGCCATTGATCAGAACCGTTATATTTGACTGTGATAAGCGGCCGATAGCGCGAAACACTTCCTGCATCGCTGGAGCTTTACCAATGATTTCAGTATTTTCTTCATTGAGCTCCGGTGCATCAGGCATATTCTGTGCTTTTTGCTCTTGGGAGTGAGCAATGGCGCGTTTGATTAGTGCGACGGCATCATCTAGATCGAAGGGTTTGGGTAGGTAGTCGAAAGCGCCACTCTGATAGGAGGAAACAGCGCTGTCCAAGTCGGAATGAGCGGTCATAATAATGACCGGAACTGCCGGTACGCCACGATGCAAGTTATTAGCTTGAATCTTTTCAAGTAGTGCAAGCCCATCAATGCCAGGCATGCGAATATCACTGATAATCGCATCAGGGCTCTCGCTAGAAAGTCGCTCTACTACACCTTCACCGCTTTCAAAAGAGCGAAGCTCGTAGTCTTCTTTTGCTAGCGCTTTTTCAAGTACCCAGCGTATAGAGCGGTCATCATCAATGATCCATACAAGTGGCTTTGTTGTCATAGTGTTACTCCGAGATACTTGAAACGTTTGTTGGTTTAGGTGAGCGCGTGCTATCGATAGGGATATAAATAATGAAGTCGGTTTTACCTGGTTTGCTTTCGCACTCGACCAAGCCATCGTGCTTGGTAAATATGCTTTGCGTAATGGATAAGCCCAGACCTGTACCTTCTGCGCGCCCACTGATCATGGGGTAAAAAATATTCTGAATGGAATCCTTTGGTATACCTGGGCCGTTGTCGATAATATCAACCTTTAGTACCAGTCGATGTCGAGTATGACCAATAGTGAACTGCCTTAGAGTTCGCGTTCTCAAGACAATCTGAGGTGAAGGATTTTCGTCTTTTTGCTCAGACAGTGCTTGAAGTGCATTTTTCGCAATGTTCAGAAACGCTTGAATTAACTGACTTTTATCGCCCAGGAATTCAGGAATACTTGGGTCGTAGTCCCTGATAATATTAATTTTGCCTGCAGATTCGGCATGAATCAGGGTGTGAACTCTTTCAAGAATCTCGTGGATGTTTGTTTCACAACGCTTGAGGGCTTTATTAGAGCCGAGCATTCGATCTACCAGACTTCTCAGCCGGTCCGACTCACTCATTATAATTTGTGTGTATTCATGATGCTCTGGGTTGGTCAGCTCTGCATCAAGTAGCTGAGCGGCACCCCGAATTCCACCGAGAGGGTTCTTAACCTCATGAGCGAAGCCACGAACAAGGATTTGAGCTGTTTCCTGGTTCTCATGCAGCTGTTCTTCACGGCTGATCCGCTTCAAACGATCCTTTGCTTGCATTTCGATCAGCAGTAAATCCTGAGAATCTTGAGAGAACTTTGATGCCGAGCAGTCTGCAAGAAGCTCTTGGCCGTTGTGTAGAATAAACTCGCAGTCACGTTGAGTGTATGAGTGCCCGCCATCAATAATGGCCTGGAACTCGTCAAACAAAAGTTCTTCATGTTTAATAAAGAGGTGATCTAGCTTGCTG
>NZ_LWFZ01000544.1:0-711 GCF_001635225.1 Oleiphilus sp. HI0086 | reverse complement strand
GGCTAGCTTGTTTTTCTACAGTAGTAATGCCAAAACAAATTTATCTGGATACTAGAATTAAAAGGCGCGTCACACTTCAGCGACTAACAGACCTAATGAGTCGAAGATCTAATGAGTCGAAGATCTAATGGTTTTATTTTTTAACAGCGTTGCATGGGCGATTTCTGCTTGGGAGGAAGGATGACAGTTTGAATCTACTGCTGTTTCAGCATCAGCTAATGGCATGCAGTAAGATTAAAGCAGAGCACTAAGATATAAGCAGCTTATTGTCTAAGTTGCGTTTGTCTGGATAACTTGATTATGTCCGCTAATCACCAATTCCCGATATCAATCGACGATTCAGAATCAGTAAGTTTCGGCCAACCTTGAAGCAAGTGCCAAGGTCTGAAATTGGCACATTGCTGACTAAGATTGGGCAGGGCATTTCTAGGCTCTAGTCGAAACCGCTATTTAAGTAGGTCAGATTGCGTGCCGACTTTTTCACCTAATTAAAGAGTTCGTTGATTTAGATATAGGAAGAAAGAAGCCTCTCCTTCTAAACCAAGCGCCCCCACATATCATACTCATCAACCTCTTCGACCTCTACTTTAACCAAGTCACCGACACATAGGTGAGTTGCTCCATCGATGAAGACGTTACCATCTATTTCAGGTGCGTCTGCTGAGCTCCTACCTACCGCGCCTTCTTCAACCACTTCGTCAATGATCACCC
>NZ_LWFZ01000543.1:0-348 GCF_001635225.1 Oleiphilus sp. HI0086 | reverse complement strand
CATTGCTTTGTGAATCAGTCACATCATAACTGAGTGTATAAGTTCCAGCGGTATTTGAGTCGACTGAGCCTGTGATGACAATACTAGATGAAAGGTCTCCGTCTGCGGCATCTATTGCAGTGGCACCAGGGTCGGTAGAGGTAGTTTGCAGCTCGTGTAAAATGGGGTTGTCGCCAAGTAGCGTGATGGCCGGCACTCCGGTATCGACAACATTAATTGTACGAACTACCGTCGTTGCAGCGTTTCCTGCCGAGTCGCTGACATTATAGGAAAGTGTATAAGCGCCAATTGTGTTTGGGTCAACCGAGCCAGATACGCCAATATCGGCACTAACATCGCCGTCTATAA
>NZ_LWFZ01000542.1:0-577 GCF_001635225.1 Oleiphilus sp. HI0086 | reverse complement strand
CAGTTTCGTCCAAACTTCCTTTCAAGTGCCAAAGTGCCAAAGTGCCATAAAATAAACTCAGTATTAATCGACATAAAACTTCTTCAGTATAAGAGCCATGCTGAAAAACACATAACTGAGCACCAAAGTTATTGGTAATAAAAGTCCATTACCGCTACCCACCCTTTGATCGCTATCGTCAGTTTAATAATGCGCATGAATCCAGGAACTATTTAAACCCAAGAAGCTCAGCCAAATGACGCTAGTTAAGCATTCTGCTACAATCTAAAGTACTAACTACTTAAATATAGGGGACCTCACTTTGCGCCAAATCAGCTTATTAATCTGCTGCATATCACTCATTACTTTTAGCAGCCTAAGTTTGGCCAAGCCTCTCGCCAGCAAAGATAAGATCAATAAAGTCAGTGACTACTTTATGAGCCAAGTCGTTCAAGCGGAATATGACAGCGCTTATTCGCTTATGTCTGCTTATATTGGCGTCAGTCCTGAGCAGTTTGAGGAACGTGGCAAAAAGATCNCCCACGATATGAAGATGCTTGAAGCACGTCAGGGCAAGCCGCTTTCCTTTGCACTTTTG
>NZ_LWFZ01000541.1:0-516 GCF_001635225.1 Oleiphilus sp. HI0086 | reverse complement strand
ACTTGGGCGGCGCAACAGCATTCCCGATACATATTCTAAGAAAGACCCACATAGAGAAACCAAGGACTAGAAACTCCCATATTGTGATTTTGTCGGATGATGGCGTCACAACACTTTTTGACACGGATGAAAAAGGTAACTCAGGCTGGGGTATATCTAAGCAGGCATTAGAGAATGCAAAGGGCGGCGGTACGATGGTGTTAAATTTACACTGGGATTATCCCTTGCCACCTAACAATAAATGGATGGCGGACCATGATGCCGCTTTAAAGCAAGCCGAGGCTCAACAAGGTTGGGATATATTCCCGGTGACGTCTTGGGAAGCGATGACTGATTTTGCTCGGGCATTTAGCAGAAAACACTATGAGGGAGCAGAATAATGACTCAACTCATAACTCGTAGCAATGGTAGTGCCGAAGGCCCCGATATCAACGTATTGCACCATCGGCTAACCGAGTTCCCTAAAGAATTGTTAAACCCTCAATTACCACCTTACTTTTATGCTCTAGTTCATGA
>NZ_LWFZ01000540.1:0-747 GCF_001635225.1 Oleiphilus sp. HI0086 | reverse complement strand
AAAACCCGTGACGTTGCTAGGTTGCCATCAAAGCTACTAATGGGGGTGTCGCATTCACTGCGAAAGAGTAGCTCGTAACCAGTGACTGTTTTTGAACGGTCGTAAATTGGTTGTCTGGCAAGTAATACGTCGTTTTTATCGGTCATACTTTGTCTCAATAGAAAATCCCTAAATCGCACCAAAACTTGTTCGGATAAGTTGGGCGCGTAGTTTGTCTATAAGCAGTTTAGTTGACGCGGGTAAAAACAGGTGGAAAATGGTGCAAAAAAACGTAAAAAGATTGGGTTGGTATCTATATCTAGGGGGAGACTAAGTTCTTGGAAGTATTCGAGAGGTATTGGAGAAGTTAAGAAGGAAAATGGCGTCCCCTAGGGGAGTCGAACCCCTGTTACCGCCGTGAAAGGGCGGTGTCCTAGGCCTCTAGACGAAGGGGACGCAACTGCTTCTCCGTCGAAGTGGCGCGTATACTAGAGAAGAGGCTCGACCAAGTCAACACTTTAAATAAAAAACTATTCAATTTGTTGTAAGCAAGCTTTGAGATTGTTTGCAGTGAGGTCAAATGCTGCAAGAGTGCCCTTACGTTTTATTAGATTTTGGTACTGTTTTAATACTTTATGATGCGTAGTAGGAATCTGAGCTTCTAATTTTTCTTGCGAAAGTCCCTGGTCGATGAGCAGGATAATCTCGAATCGAAGTTTGTTTTCACCAGAGCAAAAATAGTATGCGTGCTCGGCCAAATCTATGGCG
>NZ_LWFZ01000539.1:0-594 GCF_001635225.1 Oleiphilus sp. HI0086 | reverse complement strand
GCGAAGCAATTGAGCATGGCAAGCGAGAGAAGAAATATACCACGGTGCTATCAAGCAGCGGCCTGCTTGGATGGATCTATTTTTACCAAGGTAATTTTGAAAAAGCGTTAGAAACCGGGATTATTAACCAACAATGGATCGATAGCTATCACGACAGCTCTCAACCTAGAATAATTTCTTGTTGGCAAAATAGTGCCTTGGCATTGATATATACAGAGAAAGCCGAATTTACTATCGCTCAGTCGTACATCAACCCCTTGCTACGACATTTGGAAATTGGGACAGAGCCAGGCCAGCACATAATCATTCAGTACACCCAAGCAATGCTTTATTTTGCACAGGGCAAATATGTCGATGCTATCGAATGCTTGGATGATGCATGGCATACCTATCAGCACAAACGAGACTCCATCGTTTTCACTCCACCAAGTATCATCGCACTAAAGGCTCGCTGCCTTTTATCAATGGGGATGATAGAGAAAGCTCAATTTGTGATAAATGAACTAAACGAAGAAAGCATTAATGCTGTCCCCTTAAACTATGAGGATATTAACCTAACAAAAGCACGGATTTTTGCGGCGCAAAGTAATTATA
>NZ_LWFZ01000538.1:0-639 GCF_001635225.1 Oleiphilus sp. HI0086 | reverse complement strand
ATTTTCTCGGCGCTGCTTGTATGCCTTTACGCCCCAAACCAAGTAATAATGAATACCGCTAATCAGAGTAATGGCACCCACTACAAATAGGCCTTCTGAAACTGCCCACTGCGGCATCGGCAGATCTGCCAAGCTCATAATCACGAGTAAGACATAAACAATCTGTAGCATTGTACAGGTCTTACCCAGCCATGAGGGCTTAATATCATAATGACTAATAAAGAAGTGATAGCCCAGCGCACCAGCTAGAATCATTACATCGCGACCAATAACGAGATATAGAAGCCACATTGGGATTTGCTCTGTCCAAGCAAGCATTACGTAAGCCGTAACGAGCAGTAGTTTATCTGCCAAAGGGTCAGCTATGGCACCAAATCGCGACTTCCAATTAAATTGGCGAGCCAAGAAACCATCAACTCCATCTGAAAGACCTGCTACAAAGAATAGAATCAAAGCCTGCAAATATTGCGCGGAATATACGCTCATCGCAAAAGGAATCACCAGCAGGATTCGAATAACAGTTAGAATATTAGGAATCTGATTAGCTGCGATCATTCTATCTCCAAAATAACCATAGCAATGACTAAGACCCGGAGCGCCAAACAAATTTATCGAGCGCATCGACAAGCATACCCTTAT
>NZ_LWFZ01000537.1:0-511 GCF_001635225.1 Oleiphilus sp. HI0086 | reverse complement strand
TGACCGTTACCACCTAAACTCAATTGCTGTTTTATCCACTGGTGCCGTTTTGATAGTCGGTGAGGCCGGCACAATGTTCGCCTCATATGATCAGGGGGAGAGCTGGGAAACCTTATATAGCCCATATGAAGGCTCTTTTTTTGGCATTCAGGAAGTCCCTCAGGTCAAAGAAGTGTTGATTTATGGTTTGAAAGGCAATGTGTATAGCTCAGCCGATGAAGGTCAATCATGGGATAAGGTTGCTACGCCTGCAACGACTAACTTAACCGGCTCTACGATTGATGAAAATGGCGTGGTGATATTAAGTGGCTTTTCAGGTGTGATTGTACGCAGCACCGACCAGGGTAAGACTTTCTCTAAAGTTAAACAGTCGGGTCTAGAGGCTTATAACGCTGTTGCGACATTAAAGAACTCTGAATTGGTGCTGGTGAGTGATCATGGTGTCCACTTTCAGCCTTATTAAGATGCGAATCTGACACTTGAAAAGTAAGAAGAGTGAAAAACGATAATG
>NZ_LWFZ01000536.1:0-735 GCF_001635225.1 Oleiphilus sp. HI0086 | reverse complement strand
TCACTTGTAGGCAGATGTCTCCGTGCCTCGCTGGCGGACTGGCACAAAGTTTCTATGAAGCACCGCATTAGCGAGGGGTAGAACCCTCTGCCTACGATTGAGTTTATTAGTGATTAAGAGCGGCGCCAGCTGGTACCATCTTTACTATCATCTAAGGTAATGCCCTGCTCTAACAACAGATCACGAATTCGGTCAGACTCCGCCCACTCTTTATTCGCACGTGCTTCTGTTCTTGCCACAACTAAAGTATCTATCTCATCATTTGATAAACCATCAGCCGAAGCTGCGCCTTTAAAGTAATCTTCAGGGTCTAATTGAAGAATACCCAAAGCTTCACCTAAAGAACGAAGCGTACTAGCCAAGGCCGCAACATTGTCACCTTCATCAGTACGTGCAACATTTAGCTCTCGAACCAAGTCAAACATCACGGCCAATGCTTCAGGCGTATTAAAGTCATCATCCATCGCTGTTTTAAAGCGCTCAAGATAAGACTCAACGCGCGCTTCAGAACTTAGCTCTGCCTCGCTCAAACCACGTAAAGACTGATATAAACGATCCAAGGTTGCTTGCGCTTCAACCAGGTTATCTTCGGAATAATCAACCTGACTACGATAGTGGCTAGACACTAGGAAGTAACGAATCACTTCAGCCGGATACTTTTCCAAGACTTCGCGAATGGTGAAGAAGTTACCCAAAGATTTAGACATCTTTTCTTTGTTTACACGAACAGCGCCT
>NZ_LWFZ01000535.1:0-10881 GCF_001635225.1 Oleiphilus sp. HI0086 | reverse complement strand
CACAAAATGTCCTTGGGTTTATTGCCTGGCTGTCTTGCAGATATAGATTCCGAATTTGTTCATCAATACAGAGTTTGTCTAAGAAAAACCTGGTCAATTGCTAGCATGATTTACTGAAGATTGGGATATGGCCTCCAGAGCGATGGATCATAACTTTTATATCTCATTCTCAGGTATTGTTACGTTTAAGAATGCTGTAGAGCTAAAGGATGTTGCTAAGCGAGTCCCATTAGAGCGCATGCTGATAGAGACGGACTCTCCTTATCTCGCGCCGGTTCCGTATCGTGGCAAGCCAAATGAGCCTAAGTATGTACCTGAGGTTGCCAAATATATTGCACAGTTAAAGGGCTGCAGCGTAGAAGAGGTTGCTGAGGTCACAAGTGAGAACTTTAAGAAACTGTTTAGACTCTAGCGAATTATCATAAAGGTTGAATGGAATGGAGTTAGGCCCTTTTAGTATTCAAACCGATAAATTGCGTTTGTCGGGTTATAAAAATAGTGTACGTCATGGTGTGCCGGTTATCGCACTGCATGGATGGCTCGACAATGCGGCTTCGTTTCTACCCCTATGCAACTACCTAAATCTAGATCGTCCCTTCTATGCAGTCGAAATGGCTGGGCATGGTTGGAGCGAGCATAGGCCAAGTTCGTCGTCTTATCATTTAGTCGATAATGTGGTGGATATTGCCGTGTTTATAGATTCTGTGCTCGAACAGATTGATGATGCGGGCGAGAAAGTTACCTTGATTGGTCATTCGTTAGGTGGGATTGTGTGTTCGTTTTTAGCTGCATCAATGCCAGAAAAGGTTGATAAACTAATTCTATTAGATAGTTTAGGGCCTCTAACAGACGAAATAGAAAATGTATTGCCACAGCTTAAAAAAGCGGTAGCAAAGGCTGCTCAGACGCGAGAGAGTAAAAAGACCATTTACCCAACTAAAGAAATGGCTATTCGCGTTCGAATGATGGGGATTGGAAAAGTATCAAAAGAAGCAGCGCAGCTGTTAATTGAGCGAGGTACAGAGGAGGTAGAAGGTGGTTATATTTGGCGCTCAGACCCGAAATTACTAGCCCCTTCTATGGTACGGTTTTCTGAAAAACAAGTTGAAGTTGTGTTAAATGGTATCGAATGTCCGGTCTTTGTTTTATGTGGTAAACAAGGGTATTTCTCGGATGCTCAGAGGACTCAAAAACGGGTATCTTATTTTAAGGATGTTACGCGCTTTGACCTAGAAGGTGGGCATCACTTCCACATGGATGGTGATGTTGCAGCAACAGCGGAGTTAATTGATGAAATTATCGATAAGTAAAAAGAGTCTGGTTTTCACTTTATTGCTATCTTTTTTCTTGGTACAGGATGTGCTGAGTTCAGGCTTGGAAAATTATAAGGCTGTCTCTTTAGAGGGCAGTGTTGAAAGCTTAGCTTCTGAACAGATGATCGTTTTGAGCGCGCCGAAGCGCATCAGTAATACCTTGAGTATCGAGAAGCAAGAGTTTGTTGCAGGTGATGTCGAGTCACGTTTATATCGGCTCAAAAGTGGTGTTGAGCTAAGTCAGGCTTTTGATTATTACCTGGAGTCTGCAGCAGTAAAAGGCGAAATCTTATTCCAGTGTAAAAAACGCGCTTGTGGCAGCAGTAATTACTGGGCGAACAAAATTTTTGATGAGCATAAGCTGTATGGCCGTGATAGTGATCAATACTATGTTGCAAGCAGGGCACTCAGTAAGGGGAAAGAAGTCTGGTCGGCCGTCTATTTTGTGCAGAATGGCCTTAGGCAGCGTTTCATATATGAGCTGACTGTGACCAAAAGCTCGGCTGCTGATGGGGATTATGCGGAGCCAGTTGGTGTCTGGCTTAACGGGTCTTCCATGGGCGAGGGTGATGTTACGAAAAACCAAGCGGAGGCAATAGCCCGGTATATTGAGTCGGTAGAAGCCTCTGAGCTATATTTGGTTGTCTATGCAGATCAAGAACTGAAGCCAACCAAAGTGCTTTGGGATCAGTTGCGTACAAAAGGTGAGGTTCAGGTAGCAGTGTTAAGTAAATCCCTAGGGCAAGCCAAATTACCTATCACGCTTCGAGTACTTGGGCCATTGCATGGAGAGCCTTCGTTTGAAAAGCTTCCTGTTTGGTTCAGGTTGTATGCGTATTGATCGTTAATTGTTCAGTATTCGTTGTGCATTTTTATGAAACTTAAACTTAACAAATCTAAACACAAAGATTTGTTGATAATTCTGCTTGTTTAAACAATACTTTATTGGATATTGCAGAATTTTTTCCAATAAAAGCAATAAAATGTGGCGGTTTCTTAATCTACAGTGTTTAAAAAATCCTCTTTACCTGTATACCTTGTTTTATGGGCTATGCCTGTTTGTGTGAGTAGAGTAGAAGAGTTTTATAAGGTAGTAGATAAGTGAACTGTTTTTTTAAGTTAGAAATAATAAAGGATAATAAGTGATGATACGCAAGCTGGCCTTTGCTCTATCACTACTCGGTGTATTGATTGCTGAGTCTGTTTTCGCTCTTGGAATTGGTGAGGCGACTGTAACGTCTGCACTTAACCAACCCTTAAAAGCTGAAATAGAGCTTGTAAACTCAGGTGATTTCTCGGCAGAAGAAATTCTTCCTGGACTAGCAACGCGCGAAGAGTTTTTAAAAGCGAATGTCGACCGTGTTTACTTTTTATCCGATCTGAGGTTTAAAGTTGAAACGAATGCCGATGGTAAGCTTGTCGTTGTTCTTACGACAAACAAACCTGTCCGAGAGCCGTTTTTAAATTTCTTAGTAGAAGTGATTTGGCCAAGTGGCCGACTATTGCGTGAATACGCTTTGTTGATTGATCCTCCATTATTTTCAGAAGACCCTGTCGCACCGGTTAAAGCTGCAAGTGTTACGACGCAGGTAGCGCAAACTGGCGATGTTTTTAATGTACCAGAGCCTGCACCGGTAAGTCGCCGTTCTGTTGCTAACCCTTCGACTGGTATTTCAGGTGGTGAGTACGGCCCAACTGGTAGCTCTGATACGTTATGGGATATCGCAATCAAGGCGCGGCCAAATAGAAGTGTTAGCCCTCAGCAGGTTATGTTGGCTATTCAGGACCTAAATCCAGGTGCCTTCATTCAGGGTAATATCAATAAATTGAAGGCAGGTCAGGTTCTACGTTTGCCCAGCCTTGAGCAGATTAAGCAGCGTTCAACGCATCAGGCAATAGAAGAAGTTATTTCGCAGAACGAGTCTGCGAGAGGCAAACGCTCGAAGTCGGTAGCTTCAAGCCAAGCACCGAAAACTGACGTTAATCAGCCAGCAGTTAAGCGGGCTGGTGATGAACTCAAGCTTGTTGTTGCTGAAAAGACAAACGACGGTGCTAGCAGTGCTAACTCTGGTAGCTCTGCAACAGGCGGCAGTAACGGTAAAGAGACTGATCCGAAGCTAGCGATTACGCTAGAAAAATTGGATAAAGCGAGTATCGAGAATAAAGAGTTAAATAGTCGTGTTTCTGACTTAGAAGAACAGCTACAAACCTTGCAAAGACTCCTTACATTAAAGAATGATCAGCTAGCAAATATTCAGACGCAAATGCGAGTCAATGAGCTAGCGGAAGCGAAGGCTGCGCAGGAAACTGAGGAGCTATCTGAGGCTGATAAGCTGATGGCAATGCCTGACGCAGTTGCTGAAAATGCTGCTGAGGCTTCTGATCAGACGGTAGCCGCAAAAGACGCTATGGCTGAAGCTAAGGAAAGTACTGAGCAAATTGCAGCGATGCCAAAGACTGAGCAAGCAGGTCAGGCCGAGAGCATGAAACCTGCTGAGAAATCGCCAGCAGTTGAAAAGGCTAAGTCTATTGAAATGCCTGTAAGCAAGCCAGCTAAGGCTGAGCAGAACATTATCGAAGTGATCGTTGGTAATCCTCTCTACTTATCAATTGCTGTTCTAGTTGTTGTGCTGGTTGTGTTTGTCCTCTGGTTGGTTTCGCGTAATAACGCTAAGCGTGAGCAAGAGTTTCAGGCAATGCACGATAGTGACGAAATTGAATATGAAGAAGAGGGCGAAGATGCGCTATCGTCGGAAGACGATTATCAGGATGCTGAAGAAGACGGCATGCAAGTTGAATCTTTAGATAGCCCTCTTGAAGATGATGACGAATACATAGATGAAGACTTATTTGCTGAAGAAGAGCCTGCCGTCTCTGGCGAGGAAAATGAGGATGTAATCGCTGAAGTTGATGTTTACATTGCCTATGGCAGACTGGATCAGGCTGCAGCAGTTCTTGAAAGTGCAATTTCAGAAGAACCTGTTAGAACAGACTTGCGCTTGAAGTTGCTGGAAGTATATAAGCAAAGTGGTGATACTGAAGCATTTAACCGCCAGTATAGCGAATTAGAAGCAATTCAGGATTCTGAAGCCTTAGATCAAGCGAGCGCTATCCGCGGAGATATGCTGGATGAGCAGTTGGTGTCGCTAGAAGATAAAGAACATGAGCTTGAGCTAGATCGCGAGATGGAAGAGGTTGAGGCCTCAAAACGCGAGGTTGAAGCGTCTATTGAGGCTGAAGCTGAAGCGCTTGAGGAAGAACCACAATCTTTTGACTTTGACAGTGTTGAACTAGATGAAGAGCATGATCTAGGTATTGATGAATCACTCGATGCAGAATTAACTGCTGACTTGGATGACTCGCTTCTAGAGCCTAGTGATGTGCTAGACGAAACTGTAGATGAGATTACTGATGAGTTGTCAGACTCTGGTGAGTTTGATGATGCGATTCTTGACGTGGATCTTGATGACATAGATTTAAGCGGCGAGCTTGAGAAAGAAACCGAGATTCAGCTGCCTTCAGATTTAAGTGATTCAGCCATCGTTGAATCATTAGCTCAGGGCGGAGAAGGAGATTTAGAGTCTGACGCAACATTAGGTGCCGAAAAGCCGGTTATCAGCGATGATATTCTTGAGCAAGCTTCAGATAAGATGAATGCAGATCAGTCGTTTGATGAAGACCTTGGTGATGCAAGCGAGTTTGACTTCCTTGAAGGTACTGATGAAGCGTCTACCAAGCTTGACTTGGCACGAGCGTATATCGATATGGGTGATATCGAGGGCGCCAAAGATATACTAGAAGAAGTAACTAAAGAAGGCAGTTCTGAGCAGCAAGCAGAGGCGGCTGAATTGCTAAGTTCATTGGACTAATTATTTTGCAGTGGTAGTTTTTGGATGAAACTTGTCTTAATTAGACGACCTGAGTTGACTCTCAAATGAGTTCTGGTCATCTTTCGAATGACACGGCCGGTAACGAAATCGTTACTGGCCGTGTTGCGTTATGCTTGTCATATAATGGTAGTGCTTATCACGGGTGGCAGTCTCAAAAGAGTGGCTTACCTACCGTTCAAAAATACTTACAAGAGGCTGTATCAAGTGTCGCCAATCAGTCCATAGAGCTTGTTTGCGCGGGCAGAACCGATAAGGGTGTGCACGGTGCTCATCAGGTTGTTCATTTTGACACCGAAGTGCAGCGTAGTGAAAGAGCGTGGGTTTTTGGTAGCAACTCAAACCTACCAAAAGATATCAGTGTTTCATGGGCTGGCTGTGTTGACTCTGAGTTTCATGCGCGATTTTCTGCTACCAGTAGGCGCTATCATTATGTGATATACAATCACCCGGTCAGGCCTTCAATCTTCCATAATGAAATGACTTGGTGTCATGACCCCTTAGATGAAATAAAGATGCACCAGGCAGCTCAATGTTTGGTGGGTGAGCATGACTTTAGCTCGTTCAGGGCTGTAGGCTGCCAGTCAAGAACGCCGTTTCGGTTTGTCGAATTTATTAATGTTCAACGCTTCGGCGATATTTTAGTTATTGATATTAAGGGAAATGCATTTTTGCATCACATGGTTCGTAACATTGCTGGTGTTTTGATGGAAATAGGTAAGCAGAGAAAACCAGTAGATTGGTGTGCCGGGGTGCTCGAAGCACGAGACCGGACTAAGGGGGGAGTGACTGCGCAGCCAAATGGTTTGTTCTTAACGCATGTCGATTACCCCTCCCATTTTGGTGTGCCTGTATCTCAAGGAGCGCCGTCGATAATTCGCTCAATGATTGCAAGTGCATCGGGAAGCATGGACAATGATGCAGATCTGTGGCGTATTTCTCATAGGCTCGACTAGTTAAGCATTGTAGTATGTATGGTCTGGCCCTGTGTTTTAGGAAGCGAGCAGCGCCTCAACTATTTTTCACTATTATGCAGTCTAGCAAATCGATATAATGCTGACGCATATTTATTTTTAGCTAAAGGGTTGTGCAAGACAAAGTGCGCACTAGAACAAAAATTTGTGGTATAACATCTTTAAGTGATGCCTTGGGTGCCGTGAACGCCGGTGCTGATGCGCTTGGTTTTGTTTTTTATGAACCGAGTCCGCGTTATGTTTCTCCTGAACTTGCTTGCGATATTATTGCTAAACTTCCACCTTTTGTTTCTGCTGTAGGTTTATTTGTTAATGCTTCTAAGTCTTATGTGAAAGAGGTTTCTAACCTAGCCTCGCTAAGCCTTATTCAGTTTCACGGCGATGAAAACGAAGATTTTTGTTCAAGCTTTGATCGTCCTTATATTAAAGCCGTGCGTGTTCAGTGCGAGCAAGATATTCTAGAGGCCGATAAACATTACTCTAGTGCCTTAGGCTTATTGCTAGATACTTATAAAAAAGGTGTTCCTGGTGGAACAGGAGAGGCCTTTGAATGGTCAATTATTCCAAAAAATACCACTAAACCACTTATTCTTGCCGGGGGCTTAAACGCCTCGAATGTGCGCGCTGCTGTTAAACAGGTGCGCCCCTATGCGGTAGATGTAAGTGGCGGTGTAGAATTACGTAAGGGTGTGAAAGACCACTCTAAAGTTTCAAGTTTTGTAGATGAGGTGTCGAGTGCCAGCGAATACACGAATTACTGAAGAATTGTTAGCTCAACTTCCTGATAATAAAGGGCATTTTGGCCCTTATGGTGGTCGATTTGTTTCAGAGACTTTGATGTCATCGCTTGAAGACCTTGAGAAGAAATACCTTTCTCTCAAAGATGACCCTGAGTTCTGTAAAGAGTTTGATAAGGATATGGCTGACTATGTGGGTCGGCCTTCACCGCTTTATTTTGCCGAACGTCTGACTAGAGAAGTGGGCGGTGCAAAGATCTACCTTAAGCGAGAGGACCTTAATCATACCGGCGCGCACAAAGTAAATAATACCATCGGTCAGGCACTATTAGCTAAGTACTTAGGTAAGCCAAGAGTGATTGCTGAGACAGGTGCAGGTCAGCACGGTGTTGCTTCTGCGACCGTTGCAGCTCGTTTGGGCCTCGAATGTAAGGTCTTTATGGGCATTGAAGATGTGCGTCGTCAAGCTCTGAACGTTTATCGAATGAAGCTCCTGGGTGCAGAAGTTGAAGCAGTAACAAGCGGCACTAAAACCCTAAAAGATGCGATGAATGAAGCGCTTCGAGACTGGGTAACGAATGTCGATAATACTTTTTATATTATTGGTACGGTTGCGGGGCCTCACCCTTACCCTATGCTTGTGCGTGACTTCCAGGCGATCATCGGTCGAGAAGCAAAAGCTCAGTGCCTTGAGAAAGAAGGGCGATTACCTGATGCTTTAGTCGCTTGTGTAGGTGGTGGCTCGAATGCAATCGGTTTATTTTACCCCTTTATCTGCGACCACGATGTTGAGATGTATGGTGTTGAGGCTGGAGGACACGGTATCGAGACTGGTGAGCATGCTGCGCCGCTATGCGCTGGCGCTCCGGGAGTTCTTCACGGAAATCGTACCTACTTGATGTCTGATAAGGCTGGCCAGATTCAGGGCACTCACTCTATTTCTGCAGGGCTTGATTATCCAGGCGTTGGTCCTGAGCATTCCTGGTTGAAGGACATGAAGCGAGCAAATTACGTGTCGGTTACCGACGATGAGGCACTTGCTGCATTCCGTCGCCTAACGCTAGTTGAGGGTATTATGCCTGCACTTGAGTCAAGTCATGCAATCGCCTATGGAATTAAAAAGGCGGCGACGATGTCATCCGATAAAATTATGATCATTAACCTTTCAGGTCGTGGTGATAAAGATATTCATACCGTTGCTGGCATAGATGGAATTGAGGTGTAGTTATGAGTCGTATTCAATCTGTATTAGAGAACTTGCAAGCCGAAGGTAAAAAAGCATTAATCCCATACGTAACTGGCGGTGACCCTAGACCGGGCGCAACGGTTGAGATTATGCATACCTTAGTCGAAGCTGGCGCAGACATAATCGAGCTTGGCGTGCCATTTTCCGACCCGATGGCCGATGGCCCGGTAATTCAGTTAGCCTGCGAGCGTGCACTTGAACACAATGTATCGCTTGATGATATATTTTCGATGGTGAAGGAATTTCGTGAAACAGACCAAGATACTCCGGTCGTATTGATGGGCTACCTAAACCCCTTGGAAATTAAAGGTTACGAAAAATTTGCTATTGAAGCTGCCGAGGTTGGTGTTGATGGTGCGTTAATCGTCGACTTGCCGCCTGAAGAGGCTGAATCTCTTGTACCATTTCTGAAAGAAAATGATCTGGACTCTATCTTCCTGATCGCACCGACAACTACCGACGAGAGAATACAGCATATCGGTCGTCATAGCAGCGGCTATGTATATTACGTATCCGTTAAAGGTGTCACCGGTTCAGCTGAACTGAGTACAACTGAGGTTGCCGAGAAGGTTGCATTGATCCAAAAATATAACCAAATCCCGGTTGGGGTTGGCTTTGGGATTAGAGATGCAGCGTCAGCTGCTGCTGTTTCCAAGTTAGCTAATGGCGTTATTGTTGGCAGCGTCATTGTAAATCTGATTGCTGAAAATAAAGATGATCAAGTTGCGTTAAATAAGGCCGTTAAGGGCTTGGTTTCATCAATGCGTATTGCAATGGATGCTTAATCCATCTCTTACTTTGAATGTGTAAGTTACGAGTGTAGGTAGAAAAATGAGTAGTTGGCTGGACATCATTAAACCCAAGTCGATTCGTTCTGACTCGGGTTCAAAAGGCAATATACCTGAAGGCGTATGGAAAAAGTGCCCAAAGTGTAGTGCTGCTTTATATGGCCCTGAGCTTGAGAAAAATCTTAATGTTTGCCCTAAATGCCAACATCATATGCGTGTATCCGCTCGCCAGCGAATTGATCTCTTTCTTGACCCCGATAACCGGGTTGAGCTTAATGCCAACCTTGAGCCGGTTGATCGTCTGAAGTTTAAAGACACGAAGAAATACAAAGACAGGTTGGTATCGAATCAAAAAGCGAGCGGTGAAAAAGACGCTTTGATTACTTTTAAGGGTGAAGTAAACGGTGTTCCGGTTGTCGTTGCTGCATTTGAGTTCTCTTTTCTTGGTGGTTCTATGGGGGCTGTCGTCGGGGAGAAATTTGTTCGCGCGATAAAATTATGTCTTGATGAAAGTAAACCATTGATTTGCTTTAGTGCCAGTGGTGGTGCGCGGATGCAGGAGGCCTTGATCTCACTTATGCAAATGGCGAAAACAGCCGCTGCACTTGAGAAGTTAAAAGAGGCACGACTTCCCTATATTTCTGTACTAACAGACCCTGTATTTGGTGGAGTATCTGCTAGTCTGGCGATGTTGGGCGATTTGAATATCGCAGAACCAAATGCTTTGATAGGCTTCGCCGGACCACGTGTTATTGAGCAAACTGTGCGAGAGAAGCTACCAGAAGGTTTTCAACGGAGTGAGTTTTTGCTAGAGCATGGCGCAATCGATATGATACTAGAGCGCCATGAACTAAGGGATCGCTTGTCTTCGCTTATTTCAAAACTGACAGAGTTCAGAGTGGCGAAAGTAGCGCCGGACGAAGTTAAAGAGACTAAACCTGAAGAAAGTAGTGCTGATAGCGATGGTTCTGATTCCGAACCTGAGAGTGAAGAGCTTCAGTCTACCTAAGTCATGCCTAACGTGCTAAACACTCTCGATCAGTGGCTAAGCCACATATCACAATCTCACCCAAAAGAAATTGAGCTTGGCTTAGATAGAGTAAAGTCTGTCTACCAAAAAATGAGCTTTGAGGCGCGCCCGCGAAAAATTGTGGTGGTCGCAGGTACTAATGGCAAGGGCTCGACAATTGCTTTGAGCCAAGCTGGCCTGGCTTCGCAAGGGCTAAGGTGTGGTACCTATACTTCTCCACATATATCTAAATACAACGAACGAGTCCAATTGCTTGGCGTTGATGCAAGTGACCATCAGCTTGTTGAGGCCTTCCAATATATTGACGAGGTGAGGGGAGACACTCCGCTTACCTACTTTGAGTTCGGCACCTTGGCTGCTTTGTACGTCCTCTTTAATGCAGATCTTGATGTCGTGTTGCTCGAAATCGGTTTAGGAGGGCGCTTGGATGCCGTAAATATCGTTGATGCAGATATCTCCGTGATTACTTCAATCGACATTGATCACATTGACTGGCTCGGCGACGATATTCAACAAATAGGCAGAGAGAAGGCTGGTATCCTAAGGAAAGGTCAGCCATTTTTGGCTGGTGAAAACCTTCCTCAAAGCGTCTTTGAATGTGCTGAGAAGCTCGCTTGTCAAACCTTGGTCTGTCATGAAGATTTCTATATTGACGATGACTTGGTGAGTGTTGCCCAGAAAGATTTGAGTAGGTTCAAGTTTCAGGGGTTTCCAAAGCTAAATTTACCCGATAACAATATTCTTCTCGCCTATCAGTTAATCGCTCTATTGCTTGATGGCCGCTCGCTGGATGCCGACTCGGTATATCGAAGCATGTGCAATGTTAAGTTGTCAGGGCGCCTTGAACAGTCTAGCCAAGTAAAAGGCTTATATTTTGATGTAGGCCATAATCCTCACGCAGCAAGG
>NZ_LWFZ01000534.1:0-508 GCF_001635225.1 Oleiphilus sp. HI0086 | reverse complement strand
GATTGGGTCTTTATTAACGTGAGCAGCCAGATGAGAGTATGGAATAACCTTTTTTTCTAGCATACGAATGACTTTTTGACCCACTTTAAATGGCGAGGGAAGTGACTTTGTCACCAGAAAGTTTGCCCAGCCTTCAGCGCTATCGGGCATTTTTGAGTCAGTCATAAAGCTAATGTAATAGATTGATAGTTAGGAGTTGCGAGCAATTTATTGAAAATAGCTCACTATGACTAGAGTATAGATTGGATTTTTAATAATGCAGGCAATTAATGGCTGAGTATTATTGGTAGGTTTCTTTGTCGCCGAGTGTTTCTCTAATTCTGCGGTAACTATTCATGCGCTCTTCACTAATCTCACCTTTGTCGTAGGCGTCAAGGATCGCGCACTTGGGCTCATTATTATGTTTGCAGTCACGAAAACGGCAGTAGCCAATATGCGGCCTGAGTTCGATAAAACCTTCCAACAGTTCTTGCTCATTGATATGCCATAAGCCGAATTCTCGTATGCC
>NZ_LWFZ01000533.1:0-281 GCF_001635225.1 Oleiphilus sp. HI0086 | reverse complement strand
TCATAGAAGTCATATATCAACTAGACAATACTACAATTTAGTAAAGAGGTGGGTTGCTGCTATTGGGTTGGATACAAGATTTTACGGAACGCACTCCTTAAGAAGAACCAAAGTAGCCCAGATAAAGACTTAAGGTCCATTCAACTGCTGTTAGGGCACAGGAGTCTTGGAAGTACGGTACGATATTTAGGGGTGGAGCTTGATGATGCCTTAGCATTATCAGAGAGGATTGAAATTTGATGCTGGTTTGTTATCTCTGAAGGTCTGCTTCGTGGTGTCAG
>NZ_LWFZ01000532.1:0-435 GCF_001635225.1 Oleiphilus sp. HI0086 | reverse complement strand
TTGTCGCCAGTGATAACATTATTGGCTACGTTGTCGTTAAGCATAACGACGCTAGCTCTGCCCATATCCATAAGCTATATATTCACCCTTCCTGCAGAAGAAAGTCCTTTGGTCGCCAGCTTCTGCATCGAGCGATGAAAGCTGCCGCAAAGTCTAACTATGATGAGCTCTACCTGGAATGCTTTCAAGAATATCAGGCCTTCTTTGCCTCTCAAGGATTCGTGACAGCCAAAGAGCCTAATCGTGATGGGATATACCATATGGAAATGCCCTGTCTGAGGCATTATATTAAAGTCCGAGCAGAAGAGCCTCACTTGTCAACAGATGGACGGAAGGCACTGTTAATATCTCAGGATAATCATTTATATAAGTACAATAACCAAGACCAGTTTGTTAGCTTTCATCGAAGCATGCTTTCACAGGCCCAGAGACAAA
>NZ_LWFZ01000531.1:0-319 GCF_001635225.1 Oleiphilus sp. HI0086 | reverse complement strand
ATTTGAACAATCTCCAAAGTAACCATGGCTGTCAGAGTCATTGAACGCCCCACCCTCTTCGTTGATTGAAACTTCACCTGTTAAATAAACACCACTTTGCCCTGTCACCTCTGATAGATCTGAGTCATCAATACTTGACATCTCTGCATTAGCGAGCCCGGCAGTAAGCATAAAAATTAGTACCCGAAACAACATAAATAAGCCTCTAGTTAGGATCCAAGTCCCGAAATTTAACATCCATATACTGGACCAATATCCCTTCAATTCGCTGCTCGCCTAAACTTGTACCACCAACGTCTAAATCACCGACAATGATATT
>NZ_LWFZ01000530.1:0-642 GCF_001635225.1 Oleiphilus sp. HI0086 | reverse complement strand
TCGAACGCTATTCATATCTTCTAGTGTGCTGAAGACGTAGATTCGGCCTTCCATGCGCATTTCACCATAGAATGGCTGGGCTGGCGCTACAGTGCCTTCAATCAGATCAATACTTGGAATACCTGAACGCTTCTTCTTATCTTCGCCTGTCAAAGCAAACTTTAGGGTTTCGCCTTTAGGGCCTGCACCGATGCGTGCAACCATGTAAGCAGTATGCCCAGTCTTAAGGAAAGATTGGTATAAGGCTTTATCATAGAAAAAGTAAATACGGCCATCGTGGTGTACTTCATATAATGCCGGTACCTTTACTGACATCTTTGTTTGCGTTTGCATTGTTTCAGACGCTGAAGTAGCTTCTTTTGTATCCGTGCTTGCGCACGCAGCTACACCAAGAGCCATAACCGTTGATAAGCCAAGTATACGTAGTTTCTGTGCGATCATTGCTTGATTCCCGTTTTGTGTGTGATACGACCAATACAGGATATTAAGTTTTTATGACAGGAATGTTACAGGAAATGGGAAACCCTAATCATTGCTTGTTTTACGCCACCAGTTCTCAACACCAAGCTTATAGGGCGGCTGAGTGCTTGGACGAGCAAATCGATCCCAATAGGCAAGACGGTGGTAGTTTAGGTGCCAGTT
>NZ_LWFZ01000529.1:0-603 GCF_001635225.1 Oleiphilus sp. HI0086 | reverse complement strand
AGCCAATAAAGGGCACAAACCCAGTAGCTGAACCAAGGCTGGGTTATTGTCCCACAAGCCATTCTTAACTAGTTTGTTGAACTCGCCACTGCTAACAAAGCTTTGCTTCGCACCTTCGCTTTGTTCCGGTATTAAATCTGCGCTATTTTCTGCTGCTGCCATTATTGTGCCTCACCTGCTGCAGTATCAGTTCCCGACTTAGAACTCATTGCCTGATCCAGAATCCGATCTTTGTTCTCACTAAAGTAGATCAGCGCTTTATGCACCGCACTGACTATCGCACGAGGTGTAATGGTTGCACCTGTTAACTGATCAAAGTCTCCACCATCTTTCTTCACTTGCCACTGAGTTTCAGTCAAGTTCGCCAAAGACTTGCCGTTGAAGGATAAAACCCAATCAGACTTCTTCAAGTCGATTTTATCACCTAAGCCCGGCGTCTCTTTATGCTCTATCACTCTCACACCCTTAAGCTCCCCCGACATATCAATACTCATAATCAAACGTATAGGGCCTGTATATCCATCAGGCGCCACAACAGGCAATATTAGGTGGGTAGGAAGCTGATCTTTTAAAGCGATGAATGCCTCTACTGGTTCAATAGTC
>NZ_LWFZ01000528.1:0-523 GCF_001635225.1 Oleiphilus sp. HI0086 | reverse complement strand
GTTCAGCACATGCCTGAGACCTTTACCCCTGCATTTGCAGAGCGCCTAAACAATTTATGTCAACTTACCGTTAAGCATGGAGTAGATGGGCAAACATTGCAGGCAGGAACAGCAATTTTAGCACCTGGTGCTAAGCAAATGATTGTCTCGGGTAAAGGTCGGTCTATCTCAATTTTGGAAGGTGATGCTAGGTTGACCTACAAACCTTCCGTCGACGTGACTTTCGGTTCAGCTTCGAAAGCGTTCCCCGGAAGAGTTTTGGGAATTGTTCTGACTGGTATGGGGGCCGATGGTAGAGAAGGTTGCCGCTTGCTTAAACAGTCTGGCTCCACGGTTTATACTCAGAACGAAAAAAGCTGCGTAATTTATGGAATGCCGATGGCAGTTGACAAGGCTGGTTACTCTGACGGCTCTTTTGATATTGACGCCATAGCAGATCACGTGATTGAAGGAGTCATGTAATGGATATGCTGAGTATCTTACGTGTTATCCTTGGCTTTGGTGCCATTTTAGGTGGTAACTA
>NZ_LWFZ01000527.1:0-548 GCF_001635225.1 Oleiphilus sp. HI0086 | reverse complement strand
TAGCTTACTTCCTAGTCTCTGCATCTTTTCTGCTTTAGTCAGCTTTTGCAAAAGCTTGAGAGTGTTTTTGCTCTTGTACTCGTCCCCTGAACCGTTTTTCATTGCGTTAAAAACAAAGATTTGCTTGGTGGTAGACACTAAGGATCTCGATCTTTGCTATGCTATCTATGCGTGACAATAAACTTGTATGCTTTGACAGGGTCATCAATGAGAAACTTATGTTTGTTTTTATTTTTATGCTTGCAGGTAGGGATTGTAAATAGCTCAGGTTTGCCGCCAGAGCATGAGGTCGAGCGTCTTTTGTTGGCCTTAAAGGAGTCGGTGGAAAATGGGAACTGGGAGCATGCGACGAGTCAGCTAGTACTTATGCGTAAGTTAGACGTGCCGCAACCGCTTGAGTCTCATTATTTCGAGGGTTTGGTTAAAATCCGCAAACAAGAGTTTCACAGTGCGCGTCAGGTGCTTGAACGCTATGTTATTAGTTCAGGTAGTCAGGGGCAGTTCTATGAGCAAGCTTTGCGCTTGATAACAGAAGCTGAAGAGGCAGA
>NZ_LWFZ01000526.1:0-6603 GCF_001635225.1 Oleiphilus sp. HI0086 | reverse complement strand
ACCTGGACAAGGCTTTATGCCTTAATTTCTGAATTTATCGAAGATTTGCAAAGTCATATCTCGATTGAAAACAATCTACTCTTTGCTCGCGCCTAACAGTTCTGGCACTCACTGATATTGATAGTAAAAGATGAATCATAGAGAACAGCAGCCTATCGTGTACTCATGCTCTGGCTGCTCTAATGTCGCCCAGCTTACCAATCAATTAGCCCTAGAATTGAACCGTCTAGGACAAGCTGAAATGTCTTGTATAGCAGGCGTTGGCGGACAGGTTAAATCATTAGTTAGACAAGCGAAATCAGAGCGACCGATCCTGGCCCTAGATGGCTGTGCTTTGCATTGTGTAAAACAATGCCTTAACAAAGTTCAAGTCACCCCCACACTTCACCTCACACTGACTGACCTAGAACTCAAGAAAGTAAAGCATCAAAACTTCTCAAAGCAAGAATTTGAACACGCTTACACTTATGTTTCGAAAAAGCTTTCGTCGATCCAAAGTAAGCCTCAGACGCACTTTTAGTCTTATCGTATTAAGCCTCACACATTCCGCTTGGCTCTGATACACTAGCTCTTTCAGCCCCTAGCAGCTTCTGCAACAATAAGTACTTGACGCGAAATGACTAACTCCGCCAATTTCAGGCACAAGCGCCCTCTCCTTCTTCGCCCAACTAGCTTGAAGATACTAAGTGTTTTGGCCTTACTGCTCTTTGCCTGGTGCATATATCTCGATGCTCAGGTCAGATATAAGTTTGAAGGCAAGCGGTGGGCGCTTCCAGCTCAAGTATTTGCCCGCACCCTCGAAATTTATAACGATAAGGCGCTAAACGCCAACAATCTGCTTGATGAACTCAATATGCTAGGTTATCAAGCCCGTTCGGAACCTAAATCCGAACGCAGCTACTCCATTCGTCACCTATCAAGCACCCATCAAGTTGTTGAACTAAAGGTACCTGCTCATCAAACACTTGAAGGTTATCAAGAGAGTAGTCACTTTCGTTTTCATATAGAAAACGATATCGTCACCCAGCTGCAAGGCCTGGGTAGTCATCAAGCGCTCTATACACTAGAGCCTTTAAAAGTGGGCGGCATTTATCCCCGCACTAAAGAAGAAAGAATCCTACGACCCTACGAAGACATACCCGACCAACTCATTGCCAGCCTTCTTGTCACTGAAGATCGTGACTTTAAACATCATTTAGGCATTTCACCGCTATCCATAGCGCGTGCTGCATGGGCAAACCTGAAAGCGGGCAGAGTTGTTCAAGGTGGCAGCACGCTTACCCAACAATTGGTCAAGAATTTTTATCTCAGTCGAGAGCGATCACTTAGCCGAAAGGTAAATGAAGCACTGATGTCTCTGATGCTGGAAGCCCATTATGACAAGCAGTCCATCCTAGAAACTTACATGAATGATGTCTTTCTCGGTCAATCTGGCTCACTCGCTATCCACGGGTTTGCAGCGGCCAGCCTCTACTACTTTGGCAAGGATTTACGTGCCTGCTCTATCTCCGAACACGCTCTACTTGTCGCCATGATCAAAGGCCCGTCCTATTATAATCCTCGCCGTTTTCCTGAACGAGCACTAAAACGACGCAACCTGGTTTTGTCTCTTCTGAACAAGGAGAACCTCCTTGACGATCAACGCTATCAAGAGGCGATCACTCACACATTAAACGTTATCGATAAGCCGACTCTACAGACTAATCCCTACCCGGCATTTATGGACATGGTAAAGCGTCAGCTGGGAAAAGATTACCATGAAGACGACCTACGCACTGAAGGGCTAAAGATATATACCAGTCTAGACCCCCAGCTCCAGCACCAGCTAGAGAATACAATCGCCAGCAAACTTCCAACACTCGAATCAGTGAAACAGACAGGAACGCTTCAAGTAGGCGCCGTGGTCACCGCAACCGGCACCGGGGAAATACTCGCCATGGCTGGGGACAGAAAAGCACGATACCGCGGTTTTAACCGTGCTCTTGATGCAAGAAGACCTATCGGCTCGCTCATTAAACCGTCAATATTCCTTAGCGCACTGGAAAAACCCTCACAATATCAACTCAGCACGCTGGTATCAGATCAGGCATTCAAAATAGAGTTTGAAGATGGGCAAATCTGGGCGCCGCAGAACTTTGATCACGAAAGCCATGGAGAAGTCCCCTTATATCTAGCGCTTGCTAAATCCTACAATCTGGCAAGTGCCCGCTTAGGTTTAGAGCTAGGAATTGACACAGTGCATGACATGCTCAGGCGTTTAGGTGTCAAAAGAGAGCTCACGCCCTACCCTTCTCTATTCCTAGGATCTCAATCATTGTCACCGCTTGAAGTGACGCAGCTCTACCAAACTATCGCCAGTAATGGCTTCAACATGCCCTTAAGAGGAATTCGCGAGGTCACCAACGCACAAGGTGAAACTTTAACCCGCTACCCTTTCAAGCTTAGTCAAGTAGTTGCACCCGAGGCGATTTATTTATTACAAGAAGCACTAGTAAAGACCATGCAAACCGGCACCGGGCGCTCTGCATACAAACAACTACCAGAGCAACTGGTGGTTGCGGGTAAAACCGGCACCACTAACGATAATCGGGATAGTTGGTTCTCAGGCTACTCGGGAGATTACCTAGCAACCTTTTGGCTCGGCCGCGATGACAATAAAGAAACACACCTAACCGGCAGCAGCGGTGCCCTGCAGCTATGGAGCGACTTTATTCGCCGCATCCCTCAATATCCCTTGAGTATGGAAGCTCCTGCTAACATCCAGTACCATTGGTTTGATCAAAACACGGCTCACCTCACCGATGAACGATGCAAGGGCGCTATAGACCTTCCTGTCTGGGGTGAACCAGATACATCTGAATATCAAGCATGTAAAAATGGTTATTCATCGGTGAAAGGGTGGTTAAAATCATGGTTTTAGAAGGCCTCAGTTATTTATTAAAGGCATCTCCTCTGGCTTTAGTGCTCAGTACAGTTCTCCTACTGAGCGCTTGTTCTTCACTCAACACACAGACTAAGCCTAACATTGTCCCCGTAACACCGAGTTCAAAGGCCGACTCACCGATCACATCCAAGCCTCACAGCATACTTAATAAAGCTGTAACACCAGAGGAAAAAAGCATAACTGTCGATAGTGATGCAGCCAAAAATCAAGATGTAGAAGTAAAAGAAATAAACAAGGTAGAAAGCAATATATTAAGCGTTCTACTTGCTAAAGCCGAAAAAGCAAAAAACTCTCAACAATGGCTACGCGCCCAACGAATATACGAACAAGCCATACGGGTCGCCCCAAACAACCCAGAGGTATTTATCAAGTACGGTGATTTATATCGTTTAATGGGAGGAGATGACAAAGCAAAAAGCATGTACCAGCGAGCGCTTTATCTAGCGAGTGGCGACAAGCGTTTAAGAGACCTTGTACTTGAGAAACTAGAGTCGTTCTAACTGTGCGCGTGTAAGTCAGCATTAAGTTTTAGATACTTGTGTTTCCAGCACGGCTTGATTGGTAAGGATAGAAGAACATGTTTTTAACTATGAATACTCATCTTTCAATATCTCAATAAATACGCCAGCAATACTTGGGTCAAACTGCGTCCCTGAGCAGCGCTTAATTTCAGCAATAGCTTCTAAGCGGCTACAACCCTTTCTATAAGGTCTATCAGCGGTCATCGCATCGTATGTATCTGCGAGCGCTGCAATACGGGCGAGAATCGGAATATCTTCGCCCTTTAATCCATCTGGGTAGCCTGTTCCATCATATTTTTCATGATGACTTCTTACTATAGGTAGAATCGCTTTAAACTTATGGATTGGTTTAAGAATAAGCTCCCCCTTTACTGGATGTTGACGAATGATTTCAAGTTCACTATCCGTAAGTGGCTCAGCCTTGTTTAGAATCTGCTCATAGGTACCGATTTTCCCAATATCATGGAGAATGCAGCCCACCTTGAGAAGGTTTAATGATTCGGAATCAAGTGATAATTTCCGTCCAATACGTAATGCCAGAGCTGTCATGCGCTCCGAATGCCCCTTAGTCCAGTGAGACTTAGCATCAATTGCAGAACTCAAGGCAGAGGTTGTATCCAAAAACATTGAATGCAAAGACACATAGTTTTCTGCATTTTCGATCGCTATAACAGACTGGTTGATTAGCGTCTGGCAGAGGGCGATTTTTTCTTGAGAAAAAGGTTCCCGGTCCCACACTCTTGACTCACCCAAAATAATAGCACCCTCTGAGCGTCCTTTAATAACTAAGGGAAAGATTAAACCGGAATGTGTTTCAGAAGTGAAAATTTGTTCCAACTCAACTTTATGTCTCCGATCAAACATTTCTGTATTAGAAACTGATACGTATCGTCCAGTGTCAAAAGCCTTCTGTAAGTCAGGACAATATTTTACGTCTAACTCGTTTCCAATGCCAGGCTCCCAATCTAGCATCCTGATGGGATAGGCTGCGCGAATTACAGGGCCTGCATGCTCACTATCTTTTAGAGCAATACGGCAATAGGTTACTTTCAGTGTACTTGTTAGTTTCTGCGCCATAAGCTTTAGCAACTGCTCAATATCTAACTCGGACGAGAGTTCAGCGCTTGCCAATAAAAGTATCTCAAGGTCTAAAGAACGTTCCTTTAGCTGAATACTGTGTCTATCCAGTTGGTCTTTGAGGCTTAGGTGTTGATGGGAAAGCTGTTCAGCCATGCTGTTGAAACTGTCAGCAAGTTCCTCCAATTCGTCCCCGGTATCTAAATTGACTCGATAATCCCATTCTGAGCTTTTAAGCCTCTGAGTCGCCTTAACCAGGTCGTTAATGGGACGTGTAATCGAACGAACTAGCTGGAAGCTAAAAAAGACAAGGAAAAAGACGAGAAGCGTGCCGCTAATGACAACGCTTTTTTGTGCGCCATAACGCATCTCAGATGCTTCATGAAAAGCTTTTTCTAATTCATGGTCAAGAAAAATATGAATCTGGTCTAGCTGTGTGGTGATTTTCTGGCCTAATGCATCGAACTCACTCAACAAGCTGTTTTTCCCGCTAGTTTCGGTAGAACCCGCTAAAACTAATAGGTTCGAGCTCAGGCTAGATAAGCGAGCAATGTCACTTCTAACTCGTTTCAACAGAAATTGTTCTTTTTCAGCTAATATGGGTTTATGCTCAATTGTTTCCAAGAGAGCGTTTAGCTCGTCAATAAGATTACTGAACTGTGAACCTTCTTTTTTGACTCGAATAGAAGCCCGTTGTTCGGCTAATAGGGATACAAACACAGTTTGTGCTTGATCGACTATTCCAGTATGGCTAATAATTTTGTCTACCAACAAAAACTTCTTATCTATCCTAGATTGCTCAAATAAAACGTAGGCTAGTGTCGCGGAAATTAATACCAGACACACAACAACGGCTATAATAATCCGGCTTCGAATATTTGTTTTCAATAAACTCGTCCTAATAATTCAGAAAGAAGGTAAAAAGATCTATTTTCCAGTAAGAAATGATTTGGCATGATACCGACATTTGCACATTAGCTTTTTATTTGCCAACCTTCAGAGGCCGCACTGGGGTCGTCTTTAAGGCGGATTTTCACTTGGACATTATGTTTCGAATCTGCGTTGTTAATAGCTTCTTCCGCTGAGATTTTCCCTTCTTTATAGAGTTTAATTAGAGATTCATCGAAAGTAACAACATTTTGATCCATGTCTCTCTCAAATGCTTCAGTTAACTCTCCAATTTTTCCTTTCTGAATCAACTCACCAAAGTAAGGAGAATTTCGCAATATTTCTAATGCTGGAGTTAATGAACCATCCTTACTTTTTACAAGTCGCTGGCAAACAACAGAATGAAGGTTTCTTGATAGATCAATCAATATTTGTCCCCGGTCATCTGGAGGGAAAAAGTTAATAACTCGATCCAATGTTTCAACGGCATTGCTGGCATGAATAGTGGCTAAACATAAATGACCTGTTTCAGAATATACGATCGCCTGTTTCATTGTGTCGGTATCTCTTATCTCCCCAATCATGATTACATCTGGAGCTTCACGCATTGCACTTTTCAAAGCATCTGAATAACTCTTGGCATCGATCGAGATTTCCCGTTGATTAACAATTGATTTTTTGTAAGAGAATAAGTATTCAATTGGGTCTTCTATAGTCAGAATATGTCCTGTTGAATGCTTGTTTCGAAAATCGATCATTGCTGCTAGCGTTGAAGATTTACCTGAGCCGGTGGCGCCAGCAACCAGAACCAGCCCGCGTTTCTCAAACATAAACTCACCCAGATCTTCTGGTAACCTTAGCTCTTCTAGAGTTGGCGGTGAGGTTTTAATACAACGAATCACCATCGCAACAGAACCGCGTTGCCTAAAAACACTCAGGCGAAATCGCCCCAAGTTAGGAACGGAAATACCAACGCTAGTGCTCAGATTCTCATCAAAATTCTTAATTTGCTGATCATTCATCAGAGAATAAGCAAGCTCTTTGGTTTGGGCTGATGTTAAAGCCGTGTCTTTATTAATCGCACTACAAACACCTTGTATTTTTACTAAGACAGGAAAGCCCGCGCTAAAAAACAAATCCGAGGCTTGCTTTTTAATCATGTACTGTAAGTAC
>NZ_LWFZ01000525.1:0-446 GCF_001635225.1 Oleiphilus sp. HI0086 | reverse complement strand
GCAATGCCCCAAACAAGGGCTAATAAGCCCCAACCACCGACTTCTCTCATACTCACCATGAGGTAGGGTGTATAAGAACCTGCAATCAGGAGGTAAATAGCACAGTGATCGAACATCTTCAGCTTATCTTTTTTAACCGGGCATCGCTCGGCATGATAAAGCGTCGAAGCTAAGTATAAAGCCGTTAGACTCAAGCCAAATATACTAAAACTGGCGACTCTCCATACATCATCCATTGGAATTGCAGCGATTAACAAGACAAATAAACCCGCAATGCTTAATAGCACACCTAGCCCGTGAGTTAAGGTATTTAGCAACTCGTCTAAACTATGTTCCAGGGTTTCCACCCGCTTATTATCAACTGGCTGATCGCCCGTTTTGTCCACCACTTTGCTCATAATCACAACTTGCGCCTCAAATTTAAGTGTACACATGTTAGCTGAAGT
>NZ_LWFZ01000524.1:0-376 GCF_001635225.1 Oleiphilus sp. HI0086 | reverse complement strand
TCTCCATACCCAAGAGTCTTCTCATAACCGAGGCCAACATGACCACAAGGATCATTAATGCATGAGCGGCGGCAATATAAGCCCCTGCGTGAAGCGCTTTATCTGTGTGACGCAAAACCCAGTCATAAGCACCAACAAGGTAGGCGGGTGCCAGCCAAATACTTGCATCTGTCGCAATATTGATAGGCGTTAACAAGAGGACGGCAACCAGAACCCTTAAAGATCGCCGGGTTCGACGTAGCTTGAGATTTCTGGTCATTCGCCAAAATACGGCAATCATCACGAGCGCGGAAATCAGGTACACTGCCCACGCAGCAAGGTATGAAAAACTTTCCAACTATCTATCCTTAAGCCTATATCAACTAAACAAGATCGA
>NZ_LWFZ01000523.1:0-441 GCF_001635225.1 Oleiphilus sp. HI0086 | reverse complement strand
AAATAGTTGGCTTCGGCTAATAACTCTTAGAGGAGTGTTTGTGTGAACAGATTCCGAGCGCTAGAATAGCCGTTTTACGACAGTATAGAGAGTTTCATGATCGACTGGAATCAGATAGAAACAGTTTTCTTCGATATGGACGGTACGCTACTAGACCTCCATTTCGATAACTACTTTTGGCTAGAATATTTGCCAAAGCGTTATACGGAGCTGAAGAGCCTTAGTCATGACGATGCAGTGAAGTCGCTTCATGCTATGTACGAAGCACATCATGGTTCCCTAAACTGGTACTGTCTCGATTTCTGGTCTGATGCGCTCAACGTCGATATTGTGGAACTAAAGAAAGAAGTAAGTAATAAAATTGCGTATCGACCTCATGTTAAGGAATTCCTGGGAGCCGTCAAAAATATGCCTGTAGAGATGGCCATCCTTACCAATGCC
>NZ_LWFZ01000522.1:0-258 GCF_001635225.1 Oleiphilus sp. HI0086 | reverse complement strand
AACTAAGTGACCAATCGTTAACTATTAACTTTGGAGAGGGTACGTAAAGTATCTGGATTAATTTCTCTACGAACACTGGCTAGAAGAGCCTTAAGTTCAAGGTCGAATTTACAATCCACTTCCAGACTCTATATGCTTCAGTTAATTTCACAAAGATGTAAAAACTTAAATCGTAAGGTTTATGCTCATTATTCCTGAGCACTTCCTTTGTTTTGTAAATGCTCAGGAATGATGAGCACAAAAAATAACTTATTTGTG
>NZ_LWFZ01000521.1:0-281 GCF_001635225.1 Oleiphilus sp. HI0086 | reverse complement strand
GATAACGGTACCAGCTATGTTCATTATCTAAGGGGGTAATGAAGAGGTTTGCTCTATAAAGGTGGTCAAGTATCTTCGCAGAACCCTGGATATTAAGCATCGAGTCGCAAAGCTGCGCGTTTAAGCGGAGTAAACATGAAGACCTCAATAAGAAGTCTGAAACATTTTGCGGCTGTTGAGAGAGAATTTCACTCACAATATATTCGCTCAGATGCCTATCATCTGAAAGAAGCCTATCTACAGATATGAGCGACTGGTCAGCCTTGGGAGTGGAGACGGCG
>NZ_LWFZ01000520.1:0-561 GCF_001635225.1 Oleiphilus sp. HI0086 | reverse complement strand
TGATTACTTGGATATACCAGCATTTTTGAGGCGTCAAGCGGATTAATTATCCGCGCCTAATATTACATCTTGATGAATAGTTGATCGTTTTAGTTGGGAAATTCGGCGCATTCTGTTATTATGCGCCTGTTTTTTGACCAGTTCAGCAATTTATAAAGGTTGATAGAAATCAAAATATGATTAAACAGCGCACATTAAAGAATACAATTCGAGCCACTGGAGTGGGTCTTCATTCAGGTAAAAAGGTGTATTTAACGCTTATGCCTGCACCGATCGACTCAGGGATTGTGTTTTGTCGTACCGATTTGTCTCCAGCTGTGGAGATAGAAGCGCGTGCGGAAAACGTAGGTGAGACTTTGCTTTCAACAACGCTTGTTAAAGACGGCGTTAAAGTAGCGACTGTAGAGCATTTGCTTTCAGCCATGGCTGGTTTAGGTATTGATAACTGCCGTGTTGAGTTAAGTGCTGAAGAAGTACCCATTATGGATGGTAGTGCTGGTCCTTTTGTTTTTCTAATCCAGTCTGCGGGAATTGAAGAGCAAGAAGCGGCTAAGAAGTTTA
>NZ_LWFZ01000519.1:0-1440 GCF_001635225.1 Oleiphilus sp. HI0086 | reverse complement strand
ATTAGAACGCCTCCTTAACAGAGTGAGACGAGATTTTGTAATCAGCAGGCTCTACCTGGTCTTTCTTCCATTGCCTTAAGCCCCAAATAAGCAAACCGATGATAAAGAAAGCACTTGGAGGAAGCAGCAACATACCATTAGGTACATACCAGCCACCATTGTTAACGGTAGGCATAAGCTCGATGCCAAACAACATGCCTGAACCAAACAATTCACGTACAAAAGCGACTAATAGCAAAATAACGGCATATCCTAAACCATTACCTATGCCATCCAGGAAACTCATGCCTGGGCCATTTTGCATTGCAAACGCTTCAGCACGCCCCATTACGATACAGTTCGTGATAATCAAGCCCACAAAAACTGAAAGCTGCTTACTAAGTTCATAGGCATAGGCCTTGAGAACCTGATCAACAACAATTACCAACGAAGCAATGATAGTCATTTGAACAATGATTCGTATGTTCGAAGGTATTTGGCTACGAATTACGGATACAAACAAGTTAGATAGGCCACATACTGCACATACAGCCAAGCCCATAACAACCGATAGCTCCATACTAGTGGTAACGGCTAACGCAGAACAAATACCTAAGATTTGAAGTGCGATAGGGTTATTGCTAAAAACTGGTTCAAAAAGAACTTTTTTTGCTGTTACATCACTCATTCTTAAGCTCCTTCACGCAAGCGATTCAGGTACTTTTGGAATCCCTGCTCGCCAGTCCAATATTGAATAAGGTTAGTCACACCCACACTAGTCAAAGTAGCACCAGATAGACCGTCTACCATGTATTCGGCATCAGCTCGACTTTTATCAACTGCGCCTTTAATCAAGCCAAGCTTTGGCTGATCGCTAGACGCGAAGTCGTAGACCTTTTTACCCGGCCAAATCGCTTTCCAGCGCGGATTATCAACCTCACCACCCAAGCCAGGAGTCTCGGCATGCTCATAGAAGCCAAGCCCAACGACTGTATTAGCATCGCCCTCCAAAGCCAAGAAACCATGCAGTGTCGACCATAAGCCATAACCGCTTACAGGAAGAATGATCGTTTCAATCTTTCCGGCATCTTCAACCAAGTAGATCTTGGCGAACTTAACTCTACGCTTGATACCTGCAACGTCGTCAGCTCGCGAAAGAGTTGTTGAAAAGGCTGGATCTTTAGCCGCTTTTCTCTGGTCGTAATCAAGGACATTTTCCTTATTTACTGCAGACGCCTCGACATATTCACCGCTATCCAAGTCAACCAACATTGGCTTAATCGCAGAGAAGGCATTCTCAATTTCAGTCGCCGAAGCGCCCTCAACCAATAAGCCTGCGGCAGCCAAAATATTAGCTTTAAGGTTTAGCGCCTTGTTCTTCTCTTGTATTGGCTTTAACAGTACAACAGAGCCCGCTACTACAATCGAACAGACAATACAGAGCAAAAATGCAACCGTAAT
>NZ_LWFZ01000518.1:0-5798 GCF_001635225.1 Oleiphilus sp. HI0086 | reverse complement strand
CCGGTGCCTCATTCAGCCCGCAACTTCAACAGACTCACTATTTTTATGCTTATCAAGCTTACGCTCTGAAGCGCTCCAGTAATAAAGAACTAACCCTGAAAGGATACACGCGGTACCGATTAGCATTACTTCGCTAATGTGTTCACCATTAAAAAAGGCACCCAAAGCCAAAGCAAAAACAGGTGTCATCAGAGTCACCATTGCAACAGCCGTTGCACCCAGCTCTTTAATAATAAAAAAGTAACATGCAAAGCCCAATAGTGAGCCGGCTATCGCTAGATACAAAACAGACCATGGCGAACGTGTTCCCCAATCAAGGTACGGAAGCTGACCATCCATCACAAACCATGCTGCAATAAATAGCGGCACCGATAGTAATAAAGTGCCTACCGTAATGCTTAATGGGTGTGCCTTAAACTTCTGCTTTTCAACTAACACGCCACCAAGACTATATAAGCTGACAGCTAACAAAAGCAATAATAAGCCAAACCAGCCTTTGTCCATCACCACCCAGTCATCTTTAAAGATCAGCAAAAGCCCAGAAAAAGATATACCAAAAGCAAACCAGCGTGCGCGAGTAAACTTAGCAGAGCCAATCAACACATGTGATAACAAGTTAGATATCACTGGAGATAGTGCATAAATCACCGAAATAATGCCCGAAGGTACGTATGCCGCCGCTATGTAAGTGCACAGCATGGCCAGAAAAACGCCAAGCAAAGAAGCGGCATAAACTTTAATAGCTCGCGCTGTCCACGAGAGTTTAATCTTAAAAAGGCGTAAGATCGCATAGCCGATAGCGGCCGCTAACAACATTCGCAGCGTAATTGCACTAATGGGCGTTATCGTTTCACTGCTCCACTGAATAGCTAAGGGAGTAGTCGACCAGATTATTATAATGGTGGCATACGCCACGGGCACAGACATGCTATATCCTCTTTTAATAGTTAGTTTAATTAAAGAAAATACAGCGATATAAGGTGGGTGAAACGATAAGTCACTGCATTTTCTTGCTGTGACTTGAAAGGCTTATAAAACAGACTACTTCTTCAGAAACACAGCGAGCATTGCCATACGGGCGCGCACACACCATCGCATGCTGGCAACCTTGCCTAAACCACGAATAGCGATTAAGGCATAGGCACAAAGCATGAGATCTTTCATTGCAGGTGCTGTGTTTTGATTAATAGTAGTCATAAGCCAATACTGGAGGGCTTTTAGCTTATTGTCAACGCTTAGAGTTCGAGTCGTTATAAATAGTTTCCCAGCGAGGTGTAGACTCAGCAACATAAGAACCAGTAAACTCGGTCTGTAAGCCTCCACGAGTGTTATACCACCTGATGGCAGTAAAATGAGGTTGCGGACCTATGTCCATCCAATGCTTAACTTTTTTTGGAATAATCAATAAATCTCCAGCCCCACATTGAAGTATATGTATCTTTTCCTGAACATGGATATATACGAGTACTGCCCCCTCAATAAAGAAGCGCGCTTCATCTTCGTTGTGCGTATGCTCAGAAATGTACTGACTACGCAATACCACGCCATGAACATCGTCTTCATGAATACGAGCGATATCTGCATATAAATAATTATGCTCACGCTTTACATTCTCAACCAGCTCTTCGTAAAGCTTAAGCAGCTGGTCTCCAGTTGGGCTCGTATTGGGCAGCATTGTGAGAATGTCGTGCTGAGCAAAATAAATTCCATCTTCGGCTAGCTCTGCTACTTGAATAGCATGATCGTCCGAAACTTTTAGCGGTGCTCGCAAATTAAATTGATTATAAAGAGCTAATTGGCTCACCTATGAATCCCTGATACCAATAATAAATTAAGACTGGAAATTAACTGAGCTAAGTCTGGCAAATATTGACTCACTTTAAAATGAGATTAAGCACAGCAAATTAAGAAATAACATTATTTAACTTTTGATTTGTAAGCCCAGGTAACAGCAGTTTCATTTGATTACATATATGCTACTCATCCTGAACAAAGGCGCCGTGAGTCAATCATTTTTGCGGAAACTTTGTTCCTTTCCTGAATTAATTGCGCAGCGATAGATACAGCGATCTCAGCAGGTAGCTTACTGCCAATCGGAAATCCAATTGGCGCATTTAGCCTTGCTAATTCTTCAGAAGCGAAACCGAGGGTGCGCAGCCGCTGCAAACGCTTGCTGGTAGTATTTTGAGACCCCATTGCGCCGACCAGAAAGCATCGGCTATGCAAACCCGCCATCACCGCAAGATCATCAACTCTTGGGTCGTGAGCCAAAGCCAGCACAGCAGAATAGGAATCAGAAAATCGCTCTTTTATCAGATCATCTGGTAAGCAAAGATGCAGCGGAGTATCCCAGCTTTTAGCATCGTGCCTATCAACCACGTTACTACGCGCATCGCAGAGCTCAACATGGAAATCGATCGCCTTTAAAATATTCAAGAGATTCCTTGCAACCTCACCCACACCTACGATTAGTACTTGATAGATCGGGCCGAGCACATGAGTGAAGCGAGCATTATCGAGACTAACCTTATCGATGTCATGCGCTTCCTTATGATTCATGACTCTAATATCTGCTTGACCAGTATCTAAACAAACTTCACGCTTAAGCCATTTCCTGGAATCAAGCGTAGATATAATTTTTGAGATGTATGAAAGGTGAGTGTTGTCCAAGGCCTCTATGAGCAGAGACATTGTACCGCCACAAGGCAGCATATAACGCTGCGCATCATCAGGGTGATCACCAAAGACTTTGATAAAGGGGTATTGGGTATTTCCAAGGCTTAGGTGTTCAACTAGAGCGTCTTCAATACAACCACCTGACAAAGAACCTACTTGCATACCTAAACTTGAGTTATAGGCAAACAGACTACCGGGCGGACGAGGGGAAGCTCCCCATGTTGTAACAACCGTTACCAAAAAGACCTTTTCGTCACGAGCTAGCCACTCTTTAATCGAATTCAATACATGCTTGTTTTGTTCATACATATTAACTTAGCTTAAAAGGCATAGAGTTAAATCGCTTACCCGTAGCTTTATACAAAGCAGAAGCGATTGCTGGTGCAATCGGTGGCAAGCCAGGCTCGCCCACACCGCTTGGCGAGTCGTCTGACGGGACAATATAAGTTTTAATATCTGGAGATTCATTCATCCTCATCAAAGGATAGTCATGAAAATTACTTTGCATAACCTCACCTTCAGCAAAAGTAATCTCTCCATAGAGTGCGGCAGTCGCACCAAATATAATTCCGCTTTCCATCTGCATTGTAACGATATCAGGGTTTACAACCATGCCGCAATCTACGGCACAATGCACCGTCAGAAGCTTAACTTGTCCATATTCAACTTTAAGTTCAACTAGTTGCGCAACATAAGAGCCGAAAGACTTATGCACAGCGATACCTTGGTGGACATCTTTAGGCAGCGTACGCCCCCACCCACCTTTTTCTGCAACCAGGTTCAACACTTTAAGTAGTCGCGGTGAATTACCTAAATACTGTTTGCGGAACTGATATGCATCTAGTCCAGCTGACTGAGCTAACTGATCAATTGCACTCTCCACAACGAAAGCGTTAAATGAGTGGCCAACTGAACGCCAGTAGCTTATCGGTACGCCAGCATCGGCCTTGATATGCTTAACACTGATATTTGGTATCGTATAAGGAAAGTCGGCAGCACCTTCATAAGGCGAAGTATCAGCTGGAGTGATTGGCGTTCCCTCGGTCATTAGCCCGGCATGCCCCAGCATTGGGTACATAAACTCAGGCGCCCAAGGAAACATAGCTGGTGAAGCGTCCCATACATACCAATCCATAATCTTGGGCACGACAATTTGATGCTCCCAGGCGACAGGTAGGCCTTTAGTGTCGAGCGCAGCCCGAACCTTGTGCAAACTTGCTGGTCGAAATAAATCGTGCTTGATATCTTCTTCTCTGGACCAAACCAGTTTAATTGTCAGTCCGGTTTTTTCCGCAACCTCAGCAGCCTCGGCAATATAATCTTGACTTAAGCGTCTACCGAAGCCACCCCCTAGAAACTGGTTATGAATAGTTACATTGTCCAGATCGATATTGGTCGCTTTTGCGACTGCAACTTGTGCTACGTCAGGGGCTTGAGTTCCAGCCCATACTTCCGCCTTCCCCTTGCTAACCCTTGCAACGGCATTCATTGGCTCCATGGTGGCGTGAGCAAGAAAAGGCGCTGTAAACTCAAACTCTTCTATATGGCCATCAGCCTCGAGAAGCTCCGCTGTATCGCCGTCTTGACGAATAGATTTGCCGGAATCATTTGCAAGCTTATCCAGATATAGGTTGCTGATTGCATCACTAGTTTCAACACTCTCTTCACTAAATGCCCACTGCGCCTCTAGTACTTTTGATGCTTTCCTTGCTTGCCAATAGGAGTTTGCGACGACAGCTATACCACGGGAAACCTCAAGAACCGAGACAACACCTTTCTGCTGAAGAGCGACTTCGATATTCGCAGACTTAAGTTTGCCCCCATATTTCGGAGCCCGCTCTACAACGCAGTATTTAAGATCCTGCAATTCAACATCGATTCCATAAGCGCTTTCCCCTTTTACCTTTGCAGCTGCATCAAGTCGAGCGTCGAATTTCCCTATGTACTTGAATTGAGCCGGTTCTTTTACCTTTATTTCCTGCGGTAAATCTTGCTGAGAAGCTAGTTTAGCCAAAGCACCAAAACTCACTTTTTTGCCGGTAGACTTAACGCTGACATAAGCATTACGGCACTCTAAGTTATCTTGTGGTAACGCAAATGCTTCTGACGCTGCTTGTAGCAATAAAGTCCGTACAGCAGCCCCTGCCTCGCGAATCTGGCTCCAACTGCTTGAAAGACTGTTACTACCCCCGGTTAGCTGCAAGCCATAATCCGGGTTGCGATAAGCTGCGTTTGCCCCGGCAAAAACAACCTGAATAGTATCTGGTGAGGTATCTAGCTCTTCAGCCAGCAGCGTTGTAATACCCGTGTAAGTGCCCTGACCCATCTCTACTCTATCTAAAGTGAAGATCACAGAGTTATCTGGCCGTATCTCGAGCCAGGCATTAGCCAACCAGCTACCAGTATTTGATAGTTCATTGTTTCTTAGCGTACTGCAGCCTGGCAATGTTATCGCCACGCTAAGGCCGCCAGCAGCGCCTAAACCAACTTTAAGAAAATCCCTACGATTTATCGCTGTATCAGGTAAAAGCTCTTTAGATTTGTTCATGAGATTAGAATGCATTATGAGCGCTTCATACCTTTGCTTTGTAGGATAGATCGGCAGCAATTTGCTGTGATGCAACAGTGTCTTTAATGGCAGCCTTGATTCGGGAATAAGTACCGCAGCGACAAAGGTTACCGGACATCGCATTGTCAATATCTTCATCACTAGGGTTTGCATTAGCTTTCAAGAGCGAGGCTGCGGACATAAGCTGTCCAGGCTGACAATAACCACATTGCGGTACGTTATGTTTAATCCAGCTTTCTTGTAGCGGGTGCAACTGACCATCTTTACTGGCCAATCCTTCAATGGTAGAGATATTTTGGCCTTCCACTGACGAAACAGGGGTAATGCAAGAGCGAATGGCGACACCATTAAGATGAACAGTACACGCTCCACACAAACCCGCACCACAACCAAACTTGGTGCCCTTTAGACCAACCTCATCACGAATCACCCAAAGGAGTGGCGTATCTGGCTCGACGTCGATTGATATGGGCGCGCCATTAATCTTGAGTTTCATTCTGCCTCCTAGCTAGAAAGCTTTGTCTGGCCAAAGCTATAGATAGTTTTTATAGAA
>NZ_LWFZ01000517.1:0-513 GCF_001635225.1 Oleiphilus sp. HI0086 | reverse complement strand
TTTGCTGCAACAACTTGAACTACTTTCAGGCTTTTCAGGGTTATTTTTTTCAGAACTAGAGCCGCAGCAGCTTGATTTCGTTTCTTTCATAGCTTTACCCCTCCCTGTGTCGTTAGTTGCTCTGGTGCCTCGCTAAGCTTATCAAGAATAGCGCAGTGAGGGTCATTGTTAGATTGGCATTGGCTAGCGAGGTCTAGCAGGCACTGGTGCATCAGCCTAAGCTCAGCTATTTGCTCTTCAACTAATTTTGCTTTGTCCAAGACGAGGGATTTAACCTCGTGACTTTGTCGGCCTTTATTGTTGAAAAGATCAAGCAAGTGGCGACACTCATCAATATTGAAGCCTGTCTTTCGGGCGCGCTGGATAAACTGGAGCTGTTCCAGATCTTGTTCTGAATATTGTCGATAGCCGTTGGCAGAGCGCGAGCTAGGATGAACCAGGTCGATCTCTTCGTAGTAGCGAATGGTTTTAGAATTAAGGCCTGTTAGCTTTGATATCGCGCCGATATTCATC
>NZ_LWFZ01000516.1:0-548 GCF_001635225.1 Oleiphilus sp. HI0086 | reverse complement strand
CCTCCACAATTTGAACAATGTCTATGACGAGATCTATCTTGGCGCAGTGCAGAGCAGTCTGGATGCCCTTAAAGCCTTAATGCCAACGCAGGATATTGAACTGGCCATCTCACGCACAAGCACAAACACAAACACAAACTATCGCTCGACTTCTTACGATGGCCCAAGCGATATGGATCTGCACGTAGTCTATGACGACCCAGCCCATACTCTGCTGGGCTTGTCTGTTAAACCAGAAAAAGAAAACAATCGTATTGCCTCGTACATAACCCTGGACAATGATACGAGCCTCTATGTTCGCCCCAGGATTTTTGATCTGGTGTCCGGTGGGGAATGGTATAGTGCCGACTTACCCGTAGGCATTATTAGTAAAGCTTTTGATGAACACTTGCTCGATCCGCAGCAAGGATTCTGGGGTGCCTATCAATCTAATGAACAATCCTTCGAAGTTGAGCATCGCGATGTGGTGGTAGATTTTGTCACCGCAGGAATTACAGGCATCGAGTTCGATGGCTACACCGAAAGTACCACCTTTGCACTTCAACTAA
>NZ_LWFZ01000515.1:0-529 GCF_001635225.1 Oleiphilus sp. HI0086 | reverse complement strand
GGTCACCACTGCCTTCACCCATTTGATAAGACTCATAAGCAAAACCAAGGCTAAAGTGAGTCACAAGTATAATGAAGGGAAGGATAAGAATGAGCGTACCTAAGAGGTTAATCCAGGCCTTGGTCTGGTCTTGCCAGTGATCATAGAAAATATCCACGCGGACATGGGCATTTTCTTGAATCGCATAGGGAATACCTAGTAGAAACACGCAAGAGAAGAGATGCCACTCCAGTTCCTGCATACCGATCGATACATCATTAAAGCCATAGCGCATGACCACATCGTAGAAAACGTTGATGAGTAGTAAGAGCATGGCGCTAGCCGAGAGTACTCCGCATAAACGCGCAATGCTTTTAAACAGAGTATCCAGGGCTAGAATTACTTGCATAGTATTAACGTGCAGACCTTATCTTAGGGGGCTGTGCTATCTAAATAGGCCTTATCAGACATATTGGTCCAGGCACGTGCTTTTTCCAGATACTCTTTCTGAGACTTAAGCACTCGCGCAGCGAACTCATCTTTAGAGGCG
>NZ_LWFZ01000514.1:0-409 GCF_001635225.1 Oleiphilus sp. HI0086 | reverse complement strand
AGTACTGCATTGCCAAATGAAGGTGTTGCGTTTGAGCGCTTCACTAAGAAAGGCCCATTGGCAATGTTGCCCTTGAGGGAGTCTGATTGTGCACTGGTCTGGACACATGACGAAAAAGAGATACAGGCACATTTGGATATGAGCGATGCTGAATTTTGTAAAGCTTTGGAAGAGAGTTTCAGTGAGCGGCTAGGTCCGATTGAACGCTGTGGTGAACGGGTAAGTTATCCGTTGAAATTAGTCAGAGCTGAAGAGCAATGTCGGGCCGGTGTGTTGCTCTTAGGTAATGCCGCGCATAGTTTACATCCTGTCGCAGGGCAAGGGTTTAATTTGGCCATTCGTGGTGTGGCGGCCTTCTTGGCTTATATTGATGAGTCAGTAAAGCAGGGTTTGGATTATCGTTCCCTGG
>NZ_LWFZ01000513.1:0-283 GCF_001635225.1 Oleiphilus sp. HI0086 | reverse complement strand
GCTACCAGGCTTGTTTTCCCTGCTCCGGAAGGGGCTGAAACGACATATAAACGCCCTTGCCTTGCAACTTCTTTAGACTTTTCACCTGTGCTACCCACTCTTTCTCCTCCAGATTCTAAGCAATGTCTAGGCTGTTATTCATCAGCTAAAACAACTATATTTAATGCGATGTGGAGCATTATGCTAAATTTCAGCTAAAAAGAGTATCTCTTAGTCTCAGTAGATCTTGATAAAGCGCTACAGACGAATTTTATTGAACGGCTAATACTGTTGGTATAAACAC
>NZ_LWFZ01000512.1:0-301 GCF_001635225.1 Oleiphilus sp. HI0086 | reverse complement strand
CGGTATCAATGTATTTGTAATGCAGCGCGTTGCTCCGGATATACCCTTAACAACTGTCTATAAGGGTGCCTTACCATTCGTAGTAATAAGCTTGGTTATGGTACTACTGCTGCTGATCTTCCCTGAAATAGCTTTGTGGTTGCCTGGGCAAATGAAAGATTAGAGTTTCTCTACTCTTGGTGTCCTCTGTGGTTCATCGGTTTATCACTTCAAGATCAAAACATAAAACACGGTTCACCACAGAGGTCACAGAGAGGCCTGCGGCCTACACCGAGAAAAGATAAAAAGGTTTTTAGGGTGT
>NZ_LWFZ01000511.1:0-364 GCF_001635225.1 Oleiphilus sp. HI0086 | reverse complement strand
GCTGAATAATCTGCTGATGGTGTTACTTGCCCGAGCAGTGCTTTAAGCTTTTCAAAGGGATAGGGCTGAAGTTTATTCAAGTCTGGGTTCATGAGGTTATTTCTACCTGCTCATCTAGAAGTGTACATATGTCGTGCTGTAAGGCCTCGCAAATCATTGCGTCACTAAGCGGTTGACCGTCTGTGTCGGTAATGAAGAAAACGTCTTCTACTCGCTCGCCCAAGGTGGCAATACGTGCATTGATCAATGATAAATTATGCTTTAGAAGTGCTTGGCCAATACGAGCGAGTAGGCCGGGTCGGTCGGGTGTTACAACCTCCATTACGGTACGCTGATTAATCATGTCATTGCTGAAAGTCACTTC
>NZ_LWFZ01000510.1:0-532 GCF_001635225.1 Oleiphilus sp. HI0086 | reverse complement strand
CCTGGGTTGTTCCTGAAGGTGGTGCAGGTAGACAAGGCACGCTAGGAATCGAAAGTTTATTTAATACCTTGCATCATGCGGGGCAACTTAACTATGACTTGATAGCTTGTGCTGTGGGCTCAGGCGCAACCTTGGCAGGGATTGCTCAGGCAAATATTGGTCGAGCCCAGTGTGTTGGATTTTCTGCACTAAAAAATGCTCACGACCTGGAGCATCGCGTAGAGCGGCAGTTATCAGGTGCCAGTAGGGTTAACCCTTGGAGAATATGTCATCACTATCATTTCGGTGGCTTTGCCAAAATCAATAGTCGTCTGACGGAATTTATTTCTGATGTTTATGATGAGCATGGTTTGGTTCTAGACCCTGTTTATACAGGAAAGATGATGTATGGGCTGGCGGAGTATATTCATCAAGGAAGAATCCAGGCGGGAGCGCGAGTATTAGCTGTTCATACTGGCGGGCTACAGGGCTGGCGTGGATTTGGTGAATCCTATCAGCGTTTCCTGTCTTCATAGACAATCTCATGTTCAAA
>NZ_LWFZ01000509.1:0-28681 GCF_001635225.1 Oleiphilus sp. HI0086 | reverse complement strand
GAACAAGTGCTAGGCAATAATTTCATCGATATGTTTGTTCCAGAAAATATTCAGGACGAGACAGCATGGAAATTTACCAAGGTACTCGAAAGCGGCCTTAGTAAAGAAAATATGGAATGCGAGATTATCAGTGGCGACTCGCTTTCGCACACCATGCTCTGGAACATGAACCACCTTAGCAATCATGACGGTGAATCCCAGCAGACGCAGCTTCTTTTGATTGGCCAAAACATTTCCGACATCAGAAAAACTCAAAATCAACTTCACTACCTCGCTCACTACGATGCACTTACCGATACGGCTAACAGACGCCTATTCGAAGACCGCTGCGCCCAAGCGATTCAATCAGCAATTCGACACAAATCCGAGATTGCGCTAATCGGCCTAGATATCGATCACTTCAAACGAATCAATGACACGCTCGGACACGATATCGGCGATCAATTTCTTGTCACCTTAGCCAGCAGACTCAAACAAAGCGTTCGAAAGGAAGACACGATTGCCCGCCTTGGCGGAGACGAATTTGCTATTCTGCTAGCAAATGTATCGGGAAGAGAAGGCGCTAAAACAGTTGCCAGAAATATTCTCGATAACATTACCAAGCCCGTAAATATTGGCGGGAATGAGCTTATCGTTACTTCCAGCATCGGCATTACCGTCTGCCCTAACGATGGCACGCAATATCCCGACCTTCTAAAAAATGCAGATATGGCCATGTATCGAGCGAAAAAAGCCGGACGAAACAATATTCAGTTCTATAGTCCAGAAATGAACAGTGAAATGCAGCGCCAACTAATTATTGAGCATGAGCTAAGAAACGCTATCAGCGCCAGCCAATTCAAGCTTTACTACCAACCTATCATCGACATTGAAACGGGTGAAATTCTCGCGCTTGAAGCCTTGCTACGCTGGCATCATCCTGACAAAGGTTTAGTCACGCCAGAGTACTTTATTGATGTCGCTGAGCAAACGGGCTTATTGCACGACATTGGTCAATGGGTAATTTCTAACGCCTGCCTGCAAGGACGAGCAATTCAGGAATGGTCAGACACGCCGATACAAATAGCGCTCAACCTCTCTAACCGCCAATTTAACCATCCGCGAATAGTTGAACTTATCCAAAAAGCAGTAGAGAGCACTAAATTTGATCCAAAGAACCTGATTCTGGAAATGTCGGAAAGCACGATCACAAGCAATATCGAGACATCCTTTGTGACACTTACTCAACTTAAAGAGTTGGGCGTGTCACTGACAATCGACAGCTTTGGAACCGGTCTAAGCTCACTACGACAGTTAAAGCAAATTCCCGCCGACATCATTAAGGTCGACCGAACTTTCGTGACTGGCATACCAAGGGATGAAAGCGATATGGCCATCACTGAAACACTGCTAGCTATTGCGAGTCAGATGGATTTAAAAACATTTGCTACAGGGATCGAAACGAAGGAGCAGGAAGCTTTCTTAAAGATTAATGGCTGTCGATATGGGCAAGGTTATCTCTACTCCCCACCAGTGCCGTTCAAGGAATTATATGCAATATTACATAGCTTGAATCAAGGCGAAACCTTAGGCCGGGGCGACCAGATCGTACTACCTCTGGTGCACGAATCTAAACCGGCCTAAGCTAAAAGCAGGTTTTCTTGCTACGAAGATAAATGCTCGTGAAGTTCTTCAAACTGAGTCGTTAAAGCATGCTTTGGAGCAAAGTAGATAAGCGGCTGACTTTCTTGGTGCGACTCTTTCATCTTGATTGAAGCATTAATTTTTACAGGTAATACTGGCAACCCTTCTTCTTCGAGCTCCTTCACCAAGCGCGACGGCAGACTCGCACGCGGCTGAAATTGATTCACTACAATACCCTCTATTTCCAAGCGGTCATTGTGATCTTCTTGTATGTCTTGCAACTCGCCCATAATCGTATACAAAGCTTGACGAGAGAAGTCATCGCAGTCGAAAGGAATCAAAACCTTATCGCAAGCAATTAAGCCTGAACGCGTATAGAAATTTAAAGCAGGCGCTGTATCGATGATAATTTCATCAAACTGGCTCTCTAATGCTCTTAAGGCATTTTTGAGTTTATAGATCTTATGCTTAGCCTCCAGCTTTCTTTCAAGAAAATCCATCTCAGGACTAGAGGGCAAAACATAGAGATTGTCGAAGGGGGTTTTATGCGCAAAGTCGGCAGGATCTTTATTAAACAAATTAAATGAAAGCGTTTGCTCAAAAAAATCGGCAATCGAGTCATTCAATTCAGCAGCAGGCTTTCCCATTAAATAGTGAGTAGAGTTACCTTGCGGGTCCAAATCAACAACCAAGGTTCTGCGTCCCTTAGCAGCGAAAATAGCTGCAAGATTGCAAGTAATACTCGACTTCCCTACACCGCCTTTCTGGTTGAATACTACGCGAATCATTTTTTTCTCCCTGCAGCTGATGAGCTACCAATTTAAAACTTTCTTGACGAACGGAATTGTCAATTTACGCTGCTCAGTGAGCGACGCTTTGTCTAGTTGATCAAGTAACGCTAGCAACTCTGTTAAGTTGCGCCCGCTACGCTTAATAATAAAAGTAGAAACGCCCTCTTCCAAGCTAAAGCCCTTATGTATCGCAACCTGCTGCATGATTAGTTCTTTTTCAGCATCACTATAAGCTTTCAGGCTTATCAATAAACCGGATTTTAGGCGTGACAACAAATCAGCCAAGCAGATATTCAAGGCGTCTACCGGCTGTGACAAGGCGAAAATTAACATATCACCTTGAGCTTTATAATGGTTAAATAAATTAAAAAGACAGCGTTCTTTAAACTCTCGACTTAAGCTCTGGTGACACAGCCACAAATCCAAGTGATCGAGAGCCAAAATTGAATATTGCTCAAAGCTTGAAAACAAACCCTGAACGTCACTCTCTGATAATTCAAACTCGTTTAATTCCGCAAGCGAAAAGTAACAAACATTGTCCAGCTCTTTTGACTCAGCGTAGCCAATTGCAGCATTAAGCAAATGGGTTTTACCAGACTCTTCTGGCCCAACCAGTAAGACTGCAGTTTCCTGATACTCATCTATCGCACTCGACAGCATAAACTTGGCACGATCGTTTTTTTCGCTGTAAAACGTTTCGAAGCTTAGGTCACTTTTTTCCCTAACAGGCAATAATAGTTGGCTGGATAATTCAAAAGCATTCATAAGCCAGTCTTATCATTCAATTCATTTTCTCGGCGCTGCTTGTATGCCTTTACGCCCCAAACCAAGTAATAATGAATACCGCTAATCAGAGTAATGGCACCCACTACAAATAGGCCTTCTGAAACTGCCCACTGCGGCATCGGCAGATCTGCCAAGCTCATAATCACGAGTAAGACATAAACAATCTGTAGCATTGTACAGGTCTTACCCAGCCATGAGGGCTTAATATCATAATGACTAATAAAGAAGTGATAGCCCAGCGCACCAGCTAGAATCATTACATCGCGACCAATAACGAGATATAGAAGCCACATTGGGATTTGCTCTGTCCAAGCAAGCATTACGTAAGCCGTAACGAGCAGTAGTTTATCTGCCAAAGGGTCAGCTATGGCACCAAATCGCGACTTCCAATTAAATTGGCGAGCCAAGAAACCATCAACTCCATCTGAAAGACCTGCTACAAAGAATAGAATCAAAGCCTGCAAATATTGCGCGGAATATACGCTCATCGCAAAAGGAATCACCAGCAGGATTCGAATAACAGTTAGAATATTAGGAATCTGATTAGCTGCGATCATTCTATCTCCAAAATAACCATAGCAATGACTAAGACCCGGAGCGCCAAACAAATTTATCGAGCGCATCGACAAGCATACCCTTATTTAACTCCAATATACCGTCTAGCTCCGCTTCCCGTTTTATTAGCTTTCGCCCAAGAGATAGGTGCTGAGAAAGCATTTCTCTTGTATCACGCAAGCGCAACTCAAAGGTAAGCTGATCTTCCTCGGCTAGCAACATATTTACGGATGCAACAGGCGCAAGATCTTGCAGGTAACGCTGTACATCCACATAATCTTCGAAAGAATCGATACCAAGCACTGAAATGGTATAGATTTCTGAACTTGCTACGCCAGATATAGCATACTGAGTAGATATAACGCTTGCCAAGCGAGCAACAAACTCTTTTGAAACCGATTCACTGCTTGCCTGAGCGCTTTCACCAAAGAAAGTTTGCTCACCTAGGAATAGCTGCCAGTCTGCACGCCATTGACGCTGAGAAACAGGCTCTTTTGCTTCATCAAGTTCTTGAGCCTCAGGAGTAATGGAACTTTGCAAGCGTACAATTGCAACAGCGTCGGTGCCATAGCGCTTACTAGCATCAATATGGGAGTCAGAAAACAGGCCCCATAATCCGTCAACATCTAAAAGCGAAAGGTCTGTCAGATCGGCCACAGGAATAAAAAGCGGCAAACCTCGAGTCTCAGCAATGCCAGTCAATTCAGGTAGCACCTCATCCAGTTCGGAAGCGCCGATAACGCTTCGCTGCCCTTGTTCATCAGACATCACCACCCAAACCAGAATTGAAGGACGAGACCGCCCCCAAATAGGAAGAGACAGTGATTGCAAACCCGCTTCTATGGGCGATTCTGCGAATGCAACATCCAGCATATATTGGTCAGGTACGGCGGGCTCGGCTATTAACGACTCAGTTAACTCTTCTTGGCCGGTCTGAGCGGAACTAGGCATAGAACCAGGCTCCTGTTCAACGTCTGCACCTTCATCTGTAAACTCCATAGCGAGCCTTTCGCGCTCAGCAAGCACCTCAAGATAAACGCTATACGCGGGGTTTTCTCTGTAGGCAAATGAGAGCACGTAGTTTTCAGGTGAGCGAAACTTAGAATTCACAGAAGAATCCTGCAACAATTCCTCATCACCAGTAACACGGATCAACACCTGATGCAGCGCCTGCTCAAAGCCTAGCATACGATCGGAAGGGTCTTGCGAAGGTACTGCGACAGAAGCGTTATATAAATTACCTAGCTGGACAGCGATTGAGTGTGAACTCAAAAAGGCTAGCGAAACAAGTACGAAAAAACGAATAATATTGACCAAGTAAGTGCCACTTATGCTCAGTATTTGAAAGGTTTATCATAATATTCTCGAAACACTCATAAAACAACCATCAGCCGTGCTTTGCACACCTACTTTCTAATATTTTTTTAAATCACTACGAATATGTTATTTTTTACTGCTAGCATTTGGCGAGACTCCAAACAACTGGTAGAATCGCGCCAATTTTAAAAAGCCAAGGTTTTAGCTCATATGACTAATAATTCTGACTCAAATACAAACCCTTCACTTAGCTACAAAGACGCTGGCGTCGATATCGATGCGGGAAATGAGCTAGTAGAAAGAATTAAAGGTGTCGCCAAAAAAACTCGTAGACCGGAAGTAATGGCCGGTCTAGGCGGTTTTGGCGCAATGTTTGAGTTGCCGAAGGGCTATAAAGAACCGGTTTTGATTTCCGGTACCGACGGTGTTGGCACAAAACTAAGATTAGCCATGGACTTCAATAAGCACGATACGATAGGTATTGATCTCGTTGCCATGTGCGTTAACGATCTTATTGTTGGTGGCGCAGAGCCATTATTCTTCCTTGACTATTACGCTACAGGTAAACTGAATGTTGACGTTGCTGCCGATGTAGTAACAGGCATTGGCGCTGGTTGCGACCTATCTGGTTGCTCACTAGTCGGCGGTGAAACTGCTGAAATGCCCGGCATGTACGAAGGCGAAGATTATGACTTGGCTGGTTTTTGCGTTGGCATTGCTGAGAAGTCTGAGATTATAGATGGCACCAAAGTTAAGGCTGGCGACAAGTTAATTGGCCTCGCTTCTTCAGGTCCACACTCGAATGGCTACTCTTTAATTCGCAAGATTATAGAAGTATCAAACGCTGACCTAAACCAGGAAATTGGCGATACCGACCTAAAATCGGCCTTGCTTGAGCCAACAAAGATTTACGTTAAATCTCTTCTTAAATTGATCAAAGAAGGTGAGGTGCATGCCCTTTCACATATCACGGGCGGTGGCTTACTTGAGAATATTCCTCGCGTAATACCTGAAGGAACTAAAGCAGTCATCGAGACCCAGAGCTGGGAATTGCCTGAAGTATTCAAATGGCTTCAATCAGCAGGTAACGTAAATCCTGTTGAAATGTATCGCACCTTCAACTGCGGTGTTGGCATGATCATCGCCGTTCCAGCCGGTTCAGAAGAATCAGCCATCAAGCTTTTAGAAGCTGAAGGCGAAAGTGCTTGGGTAATTGGTGAAATTGCCGACACATCTTCCGACGAAGAGCAAGTCCAACTAAATGGACTAGGCGCTTAGTAATGGAAGGACGAGATCCTGTTGTCGTTGTTTTGATATCGGGTAGCGGCAGCAACCTTCAAGCCTTAATCGACGCCTATCAACGTGAAGAAATCCCTGGAAAGATCAGCGCTGTTATTTCCAATAAGCCCCATGCTAAGGGCCTAGAGCGAGCTAAGAAAGCTGAGATTGATACTCATGTCATCGAACATCAAAAATTCGCTCAACGAGAGATTTTTGATGCAGAGCTGATTAAGACGATTGAGAAGCATCAACCGGATCTCGTGGTATTAGCGGGCTTTATGCGTATCTTAACCGATGATTTTGTCCGCCGTTTTGAAGGAAGAATGCTCAACATTCACCCCTCTCTTCTGCCTAAATATCCCGGCCTACATACTCATAAGCGTGCGCTTGAAGCAAAAGACAAAGAGCACGGCGTGAGTGTTCACTTTGTTACCGCTGAGCTTGATAGCGGCCCGAACATCATCCAGGCTATTGTACCAGTCTTAAATCAGGATACTGAAGAAACACTTGCCACCCGAGTACTTGAAAAGGAACACATCATTTACCCCATTGCGGTTAAGTGGTTTATCGATGGACGTCTTGAAATGAAAGATGGCCAAGCCTATCTGGATGGCGAGCAGTTGCCCGAAAGCGGCCTTAAGCTAGAGATTGAGCAGACTTTACACTAAGAGTCTGCGCCACCCTTGCGCTTCACCAACGATTATTCACTCTCTTTCTGAGCAATATCTGTAATCAAACGCCTAAACCACTGATGGTCCGCATTATGATGAAGTAAAGGACTCCAGGCCATCTTGAGATCGAATGCTGGTATATCGAAGGGCGGCTCTTTCATTACAAGCTTAGAGCTTTCACTTTTTAAACGCGCCGCGCGGCTCGGCAGCGTAGCCACTAAGTCATGCTGCTGCGCCAACAACATCGCCACCTGGTAATGACGGGTAAATACACTAATTTCGCGCTTTGCTCCAATACGATCCAGCGCTTCATCAACCCAACCCAAGCGCTGCACATCATTCGGGTTCACTCCAACACCCACACCAAAGCCAGTTTTACTCACCCAAATATGGCTGGCCTTTAGGTAGGCATCCAGATCGAAGCTATTGACCAAGGTGTTACTAGGGCTCATCAGGCATGAGAAGGTATCAGACCAGAGCGTTTTTTGGTGAAAAGACTGCGGCAAAGTATCAAAGCGATTAATCGCCATATCGACACGGCCTTGCTCAACATCTTCGAAAGATACATCACTGGGCGTTAAAACATCGAGCGTGATATTAGGCGCCTGCTTGCGAACTTCACTTAAAACAGCGGGAATCAAGGTAGATTCAGCGTAGTCGCTTGCCATCACGCGAAACACCCGATGGCTTTGAAGGTCAAAATCCCTATCCGGGTGAACTACACGATCGATATTGAATAATATCTCTCTCACCGCAGGCTTAAGGCTGAGCGCCAACTCAGTAGGCGCCATACCGTCACTGGTACGAACAAGCAATGGATCTTCGAACAGCAAGCGCAAACGCTTCAAACCATTACTCATCGCAGGCTGCGTAATACCAAGATGGTTTGCAGCCTTGGTGACGTTTTGCTCACGCAAAAGTACATCTAGGTGAACCAGCAAATTTAGATCAACATCACTTAGATTCATAGACCTAGACGCCCTTGGCTAATAACACTCAATTAAACTTAAACTTCATGGTAGATTTCACTACCTTCCTGTTTAAATTTCTCCGACATCTCACTCATACCTTCGTTCGCATCCTTTTCTGCTGCGTAATCACGAACTTCCTGAGATATTTTCATTGAACAAAACTTAGGGCCACACATTGAACAGAAATGTGCAACTTTAGCAGAGTCCTTAGGTAATGTTTCATCATGATAAGCACGAGCAGTATAAGGATCTAGCGCAAGGTTAAATTGATCTTCCCATCTAAACTCAAAACGAGCCTTTGACATAGCATTATCGTGAATCTGTGCACCAGGGTGGCCTTTTGCAAGGTCGGCAGCATGAGCCGCGATCTTATAGGTAATAAGGCCCTGTTTTACATCTTCTTTATTAGGTAGACCCAAGTGTTCCTTAGGCGTGACATAGCAAAGCATTGAACAACCATACCAGCCAATCAGTGCAGCACCAATGCCTGAGGTGAAGTGGTCATAGCCTGGTGCGATATCGGTAGTAAGTGGGCCAAGCGTGTAGAAAGGCGCTTCATCGCAATGCTTGAGCTGCTCTTCCATATTCGCCTTAATCATATGCATCGGCACATGACCCGGGCCTTCAATAAAGGTTTGCACATCGTGCTTCCAAGCTATCTTGGTAAGCTCGCCTAAAGTACGAAGCTCTGAGAATTGCGCCTCATCATTTGCATCAGCAATTGAACCTGGGCGTAAACCATCACCAAGTGAAAAGCACACATCATAGGCTTTCATAATCTCGCAAATTTCTTCAAAATGCGTATAGAGGAAGTTTTCCTTGTGATGAGCAAGGCACCATTTAGCCATAATTGAACCACCACGACTAACGATCCCGGTGACTCGATTCGCCGTCATAGGCACATAGCGCAATAACACACCTGCATGGATAGTGAAGTAATCAACTCCCTGCTCCGCCTGCTCAATTAAAGTATCACGGAACAACTCCCAGGTAAGATCTTCGGCAACCCCGCCACATTTTTCAAGCGCCTGATAAATCGGCACCGTACCAATCGGTACAGAAGAGTTTCGAATGACCCATTCACGTGTCTCATGAATATTCTGGCCTGTAGACAAATCCATTACGGTGTCACCACCCCAACGCGTCGACCAAACTGTTTTCTCGACTTCTTCCTGAATAGAAGATGTCACCGCAGAATTACCAATATTGGCATTCACCTTGGTGCGGAAGTTCCGACCAATAATCATCGGTTCGGTTTCCGGATGGTTGATATTACAAGGAATGACAGCACGACCACGAGCGACTTCGTCTCTGACAAATTCCGGGGTAATCATTTTAGGAATAGAAGCGCCGAAAGACTCGCCTGGATGCTGGTTAGCTAGCGCTTCATCCATCTGCGCCTCGCTTAAAGCCAGATTTTCTCGAATAGCGATATATTCCATTTCCGGCGTAATGATACCCTGACGAGCGTAATACAGTTGCGTGACATTCTTTCCGGCTTTTGCTTTTAGAGGTTTACGCTTATGCTCAAAACGCAAGCCATCCAAGGCTAGGTTTTGATCACGTACATTTGCGTACTCAGAACTAAAACCAGGTAACTCTTCAGTATCATTTCGTTCAGCAACCCACTCATCGCGTAAGGGCATTAGCCCTTTTGTGACGTCAACTTCTATCTCGGGGTCTGTATAGGGGCCGGAGGTGTCATAAACTCTAACTGGAGGGTTATCCTCAAGCTCGCCATTCTGCAACTGAGTTGGGGTAAGTGAAATTTCACGCATCGCTACGCGAATATCTTTACGACTGCCTTCTACATATACTTTTTTTGAGGCTGGAAAAGGCTGGGTAGATAACTCATCTACGTAAGCTGTATCACCCAGTTTCTTTAACGAATCGTTTTTCATCTATTGCTCCGCATATCCGGTATTACGAGTGTGGTAAGTAAGGAAGCAATTAGAATCATCGGTCTAGTCTTGATGAATTCTTGTTCCCTACGCTGGTTCTAACCAATCAGGTTCAACGGGTCCCTATCTGCCTACAAAATGTAGAACAACAAATAATTGGATATATCCCAAGAATTTATATGGTCTCAGCATTCGCAAATCATCAAGCGATAAAATGACAGATGCTCCCCGACAAGATTTTCATCGATTTTAGGGAGTGTTGAATGATATGGCAAGAAATAAGCGCTTTAGCATCGCCTAACGAGGAAAAATAGCCGAGAAGGAGCTACCTCGCCCCACCTCGCTATCGAGAACAATTCGACCATGATTCAGCGCGAGCATTTCGCAGCATATTGCTAAACCATAGCCATCACCTTCAATCTCACTATTCTCATGGGAATCTTGGCGCTGATATAGTTTGAAAATGCTTTCACGCTGTCCTTGAGGAACACCACAGCCTGTATCATTTACTTCAAGAGTAACGCACTTGCCGACCTGCTCATCAAAACTGGGACGAAGAGATACTTCAATAGCTCCCGCTTGCGTATATTTAATTGCGTTGGAAATAAGGTTGATCGCAATTTGCTTAAAGTGCTGCCTGTCTGCCAAGGCGTATATGTTAGAATCCGAAATCTCAGAGCGAAAATCCAAGCCTTTTTTCTTGGCAAGGGTTTCACCTTGTACACACGCTTCTTCAAGCGCAGGCACTGCATTGAAGCGGGAAATGTCGGCAGCCAGCTTTCCAGCTTCTACCCGCGTAGAATCCAAAGTCGTGCTGATCTGTTCAGCGAGCTGCTGACCGCCCCCGATAATTCGGTCGAACAAAGATAGCTGCGTTTCACTACACTGACTAGACAACTTTGATTTAAGAATGCCAGCGTAACCGACAACTGCATTCAAGGGTGAGCGCAATTCATGCACCATCATTGCCAAGTATTCTTTTCGAGTACGTTCTTTTTCGAGCTCCAGGCTTCGTTCAAACTCTTGACGCTGAAGTTCCATTTCTTTATTACTGGTCACATCTAACCCTGAAAGCAATACTGCGCTACCTTGACTGCCATCACTAATATGGAAACTCCATAAAAAGTGTGATGTCTTATCGTTATTTTCTTCAGCATTTGCAGAAGACTCGATATTCTCTAGACCACCCTGCTCTATTGCTTTGCCGACCAGAGCAGCAAGATCTCTGGGTAAAATAGCGGGCGCCCCTTCATCGTCAAATCCAAACTCAAGCATTAGATCAGTCATTGCAGGGTTACTAAAAAGAATCAGGCCTTGATCATCAAGCTCCAGCAATGGGGAGGGATTTATTTCAGTAAAAAATGAAAGCTTCTTGAGCTCTTCAAGCTGAAAGCCTTGCTGCTCGCAGGTAGTGAAAAGAATCATGCAGCTGCCATCATCGGTATAACTTCTACGGTAACTGACGGCAATGTTTTCAGAATTCTTATGCGTCCAATAGCATTCCTGTGGCGCTAGCTGAGCTTCACCCTGTTTTGCCAAGGGGCACTCCTCAGCTTCGTGATGAGTATAAATACTATGACGGCAAAATAGTTCATGAGCAGTACCGCCCTCCGCTGCTTTTTCGGCAATAGCATCAATATCCCAGCCTAACATGGCCTGGCCTGCCTTGTTTAAGAACTGAATACAACCGTCACTATCGACAAGCAACACACCTTCAGGTAAAGCATCCAAGGTAATAGAAGTGATATCAAAAGAAGGACTCACGAAAGGTCTACTCGCAATAACTGTGCAGGGTCAGCGCCTGGGACGGTTAGATCCAAGACAGAAGTAATCGACAGCTCTTTATCTGTCTTGATTTTTGCAAGGTTAATCACCTTGGGCTTAATATGCGCCATCCCTGCCATATCGTAAACAACCTTTACGACAGGTAATTTTGGTTGATCGGCATCGATCTCAAGAACAATACCTTTTTCTTTGTTGCTTAGCTGGACAGCACTACCCACCGGATAAACACTCAATAGACTAATCAGCGCTGACACGGAAGGCTCATCAAGTTTTTCATTTTTGGCCTCTTTATATAGATTAGCAAGAGCGCCATGAGGTGTTACCGCAGGCCTATCAAGCAAGCCGTGGACTAACTCATCATACCTGACAACCACTGCGAAAACCTTACTTAAAGGATGTATCTGATCAGACTTAAGTCCAGAAGGGTAACCGCTTCCATCCAGGTGCTCATGATGCTCGGTAATAATGCGCATTACGATTGAACTGAGCTCACAGTTTTGTTTTAACGACCGTAAGCCTATCGAGACATGCTGATAAATTAACTTCTTTTCACTCGCCGTATAAGGTGATGCCTTACCAAGCAAATGCATAGGCAGTTTTAGCCAACCCGTATCGTGAAAAAATGCGGCTAAAGCGAGCGCCTGTTGTGCATCGTCACCTAAGCTGAGCTTGATAGATATACTTAAGACTAAACTAAATGAAGCGAAAGTATGATTTGCGAGCGAAGCATCTTTACGCTGAATATTGATAAGGATAGCGAGTGCTTGGTTATTCCGCTGTAGACTAGACAGCGTAGCGTCAATTAAAGGCGAAACCTGCCGAGCATCAACCACTTTATCGTTTTTGAGAGCTTCATTGATCTCATCTGCCAGCTTCTCAACTTTGCCCTTTAACTCTTTAGCAACACCAAGCTCCTGACTAATAGACGTACGCTCAGGCAATTTTTCCTTAGCACTTGCTTCTGAAACTGGCTTATCTTTCGCAGCCTGATCTTCTTGTGATTTATCAGTCTCTTGTGAGGACTTATCACGAATAACATCAGCTGACGCTTCTACATCAACACCCTTTGAGGTATCAATCGAGAGCTGCTTGACACCCGCCTTGAGCAACTTATCAATTTGAGCGGCATTTTTTATCTTCAAGTGGTGATACATGAAGGGGCTGTCAATCCACGATATATCGAGCTTGGTAATATACATACCAACCTTAAGTAAGGATATAGGGATCTTTTTTACTGCCATGCGAAGGAATGCCTAAACTCAGTGAATAGTGTCAGCTTTATTTACACTAAATTATAGGCCTTCCTGAGAGAATTTGTACTATGTTTTCACGATTAATTTAAGTTTTTATAGGTATTACCCTTCAGACAAAAGCTTTACGTACCCAGGTGATATATCTTGATCAATATAAGCCATACCCAGCTTATTTAGATATTCATTACGATCAGCTTTCATTAGGTTTATATCTAACGCGCCCGCCTCATTATCTTGATAAAGTGCAGCCAAAAACGCCATATAATGCTCTCCCTCCTTTACCATCAAAAGACTTGCAGCGCCAACATCCGGCCTAACTTTAGAAAGCAGATCACCTGGCAGCTTAACTTCGTAAACAACTGGCGACTCATCACCCTCGACTCGCACACTACGACTTCTAACCGCCTGCTGAGCCCAATAAAACGCAAGCTCCTTACTCTGTGTTAGGAATACCGGATCATGTGTCTCGGTGTAGTTATTACCAATCGTTGCCATAGTCTTCTTAGCAGCCTGATTCATAACCTTATCACCCGAACGCTTAAGCCCCGCACCATTAATAGAGGTAACCAGCGCAGACGAAGTACCGTGGTACCACACATCGCCGCTCGCGAAGCCATCTTTGCCGAGAAGGTCTTTAGCATCTTGCAGATAGGAAGGAGTGTCAATCATGATAAGTTGCCCTTTTTATAGGGTGCGCGGTGCGCACCAAAATACGTAGTGATGCGCATTGCGCACCCTATAAACTATAGTCTAAAGATTAAAAGGGGTTAGACTCACTGACTCTGCCCTCTTTTAATCTCCACAAAAAAGGCGACTCTAGAGTCGCCTTTTTCTAAACACATTAAGCATCTTTCAATAATACATTATCAAAAAAGCTTAACTAGCCAGTCTCAGATTAAGAGAACTGGTTAGAAGTGTTCTTAGCACCGCCTGCCTTAAGAGCACGCTCACCAGCAAAGTACTCTTTGTGGTCGTCACCGATGTCAGAACCTGACATGTTTTGGTGCTTAACACATGCAATGCCTTGACGGATCTCTTTACGCTGAACGCCAGCAACGTAACCCAACATACCCATATCACCAAAGTAGTTCTGAGCCAAGTTATCAACAGACAATGCAGTCGTGTGATAAGTTGGTAGAGTAATCAAGTGGTGGAATACGTTCGCTTCACGAGCAGTATCCGCTTGGAATGTACGAGTACGTTCGTCAGCAACTGCAGACAACTCAGACTCATCGTATTCAGCAGACATCAGGTTGTTACGATCGTATGCAGATACGTCTTTACCTTCTTCTACCCATGTATCATAAGTTTGCTGACGGAAGTTCAAGGTCCAGTTGAAAGATGGAGAGTTGTTATAAACAAGCTTCGCATCTGGGTGTACTTTACGTACGTCGTCCATCATGCCTTTGATCTCGTGTACAGTTGGTACTGCAGTTTCGATCCAAAGCAAGTCAGCACCAGCATTAAGCGCACCGATACAATCGAATACACAACGCTCATGACCAGTACCTGAACGGAACTGGTATAGGCCAGAAGGAAGACGTTTAGGACGAACAAGCTTGCCGTCACGGCTGATTAGCACATCACCAGGAGCTGTTTCTTCTGGAGTAACTTCTTCAACATCTAGGTAAGAGTTGTAGATATCACCAGAATCGCCCGGCTCGTTAACTACTGCGATTTCTTTAGTAAGACCAGCACCTTCAGAGTCAGTACGTGCAACGATGATACCGTTGTCAATACCTAGCTCAAGGAAAGCGTGACGCAATGCACGGATCTTAGCGTGGAAGTCAGCGTGAGGAACAGTTACTTTACCATCCTGGTGACCACATTGCTTTTCATCAGCAACTTGGTTTTCGATCTGTAGTGCACAAGCACCCGCTTCGATCATCTGCTTAGCCATTAGGTAAGTCGCTTCAGCGTTACCAAAACCAGCATCGATATCAGCAATAATTGGCACAACGTGAGTTACGTGGTTGTCAATTTGATCTTGGATTTCAGCAGCTTTTGCTGAATCGCCAGCTTCGTTAGCAGCGTCTAGAGCACGGAAAAGACCGCCTAGTTCACGCGCATCAGCTTGACGCAGGAATGTGTATAGCTCTTCAACCAACGATGCAACAGCAGTTTTTTCGTGCATTGATTGGTCAGGAAGTGGACCGAAGTCTGAACGTAGTGCAGCAACCATCCAACCAGAAAGGTACAAGTAACGACGGTCAGTCTTGCCACCGAAGTGCTTCTTGATAGAGATCATCTTCTGTTGGCCGACAAAACCGTGCCAGCAACCTAGAGACTGCGTGTACTTAGTTTTATCTTTATCAAATTCAGCCATGTCAGCGTTCATGATATCAGCAGTGTATTGCGCGATATCAAGACCAGTCTTGAATTTGTTTTGAGCGCGCATGCGTGCAATTGACTCAGGGTTGATTGCAGCCCAGCTATCACCTTTTGCTTCTACAACAGATGCTACTGCTTTGATCTCGTCTTGGTATTGTGACATTTTACGTATCCCTTATGTTTAGGAATGAAACCCCCTTCCTTTATATGCGACAACTCAACTGCAAATAACTTAGAAAGAAGCGTGATTTGAATTTCGAGCAGAATTCTAATTAAATGACAGGAATAAATGAAATATATAGTTTATATATCCGGTATACATGAAACTTATAAACCCAAGCATACCGCATTGATAAATAGTTTTTAACTCCAATCTATCAACAGGTTATAGAGATGCTCTAGATTTTACTTAAATTATGAGCAAAGTATGAGCGAAACAAAAAGCTACGCTTTTTGACAAAATGCAATAGACAAATAGAGCTATTTATATGACAAAACTCTCAGATCTGAGTACAACTCAATCAAGCAGCATGACTTTCAAGCTTCTTACCAGCCTGAATATCTTCGTCAAAGTTAACCGTTTTTATATTAGGTAACGCCGCAACTTTACGCATTATCCCAACACCCTCTGTATCAAAGTTTGCAATCATTTCTTCGCTAACTTTAATCGGCTCACCCACACACAGACCAATGTTTGCCGGTTTAAGGCGCCAACTATTGCCTATATCAGAGCCACCCACGAGACTAATAGGTAAAACCACATCATCAGGCCTAAAATAGGCTTGCACGAACCGAGGGCTGACATACTTCATTGTGACACTTCCGTCCTTGGCAACATATGAACGAGAGCCTTCAGGGAATATCAAAAACGGCTCATACATAATGGATTTGAATAACTCGTAATCCTCACGATCCAATTCATCCAAAGCACAAGTTTGCCTAACGTCTGCCAAGTATTGGGCCAGATCATGTTTTTCAACCCGCATGAGCTGAGCAGAGATCTGAGAAAACCGGGCGCGATCTGATCGAATAAACTTATTCATAAAGTCGCTATAACTCATTTGCTCGATTAGATGAAGCCCGGAATTTGGCATTTTGATCAGCAGCTGTGACCGTCTTGCTGTTTTGAGCAAAGCATCAGCTAAGCTCTTCTCTTTAACTTCCGTCGTTTTCTGTGATGGTAAAGTCAGGAACAAGTTTCCGACATTACTCGCACCGTTCTTTAGAACCATATTTGAAAACATTCTCGGACCAACGACTGTATTGCAATTTGCTGTGAGATTATCAAAACCAAGCCGCCTCAATATACTCCTTACCAGATACGGCCCAATATAACCTTCGTGATTACCAACAATAAAAACCCTTCGCCCTGACGCCTTAAGCACTGAAGCCTGATACAAGATTCGAACCACCTCTGACGAACCCACTACATGCTTGCTATCATGCTTCGTTGAAACCCGCTCTCCTTTACTCCCGACCAATATCAAGTCGGCAATATTTCGGTTTTCAAGAAAAACAAAGAACTTGTGCCACAGGGCAGTATCAGGTAGAACCGGTGATATTGAGCGACTAAAGGTGAAAGGCATTGCGAGTATGCGCTCAATGCGAGATTTACTAAATTCCTTAAAGAAAGAATGCTGTAGCAGCTGTAATTTGCGCTCGTTGAATTTACGGGCGATGTCGGGAAAGTGCTTCTTTATATCCAAGCCGTCACGCTTGGCACGCGCAACAACCTCGTCCATTAGCTGAACAGCACGAATATTATGAGGTGCCTTTTTCAAAGAGTACATCTTGGCGCGAAAGAAATCGACAATACCTCGCAGCTTCACGGCGTTAAAGATAGACAATAGCAAGCCCTTTACCGCTTCTGGAGCAGGAACCTTCAAAACCAACTTAACAATGGCATCTTTCAGGCGATCAACCAGTCCAGCCAGACTAGCAACAAAAGCCAGTAACAGGTTAGTCACCCTATATACAAAGTTGTTTTGATAAATTGAGGCCAAGGACTTTTCGAGACGCTCTTTGTTCTCGTGCATAAATTTCAGCACATCTCCTTGCGCAATTTTATCTTTTTCTTGCTGCCACCATTGTATTAGAGCGTGTACACGCTTTTGCTTTCGATTATTCGAATCAAGCGGATCATCCTGTAGATCTTTATCAGGCTGGCTCATAAATTCTTCTCTTACTCTAATAACTAACCAAGGAAACGCTTAGAGTAACAATATTAATCTGTGCTAGCCACTTACCGAAGCTAGTTCAACGCGCAGCTTATTGCCAAGCATAGTAATAGAGGTATACTCTCACCCTTTCAAAATTGAACATATATAAACCTCTGGGTACCTATATGCCACAAGCGCAAACAGTTGATACGCTAATCCATGCTCGTTATATCATCCCTGTTCGACCACGAAACACCTGTTATGAGCATTACAGCCTTGCCATTAGAGATGACGAAATCGTAGACATACTTGCAAGCGCTAAAGCCCAAACCAAATATCAAGCTAAAAACACATATGAACTGAACGAGCACGCCATAATGCCCGGGCTCGTTAACGCTCACGGCCATAGTGCAATGACGCTGTTTCGTGGTCTCGCTGACGACCTGCCGCTTATGGAATGGCTCAACGACCATATTTGGCCTGCCGAGGGAAAATGGGTATCTGAGGCTTTTGTCCGTGACGGAACCGAACTGGCGATAGCAGAAATGCTGAGAGGCGGAACCACCTGCTTTAGCGACATGTACTTCTTCCCTAACATATCCGCCCAAGTCGCCGAGCAGTACGGCATACGCGCCCATCTATGCTGCCCAATATTAGATTTCCCTACCGTTTGGGGCAGCGGACCTGAAGAATATATCGAAAAAGCCTTAAGCCTTGCCATAGATTACGCTGACAGTGATCTCGTCGAGATCGGCTTCGGACCTCACGCACCCTATACCGTTTCAGACTCGCCTTTGGAAAACATCAGAGATCTGGCAATTGAGCATGATATACCAGTTCAAATCCATCTTCATGAAACAGCATTTGAAGTAGAGGAAGCTGTAAAGCAAAACAATAAGCGCCCCATACAAAGGCTCGTCGACTTAGGGTTAATTTCAGATAAGTTCGCCCTGCAATGCGTACACATGACAGAACTAAACGAACAAGATATTGAATCCTTAGCCAGCAACAAAGTACATGTAATACACTGCCCCGAATCGAACCTTAAACTTGCAAGCGGCTTTTGCCCTAGCGCCCAGCTAATATCAGAAAGCGTTAATGTTGCCCTGGGTACCGATGGTGCGGCCAGTAACAATGACCTCGATATGTTTGGCGAAATGCGTACCGCCGCCCTGCTTGCAAAGGCAGTCGCAAAAGACGCAAGCGCGATCGATGCAGCCAGTGCAATCGAGATGGCAACCATCAATGGCGCTGCAGCCTTAGGCATCGAAGAAATTACTGGTTCACTAGAGATAGGCAAAGCAGCAGATTTGATTGCCATCAAAATGGATGCATTAAATAGCCAACCGAGCTTTGATCCAATCTCAGATATTGTATACTCAGTCGCGTCCAACCAAGTAAGCCATAACTGGGTAAACGGAAAACTCCTTCTTGAAGAAGGCGAACTAAAATATATGGACACGCAGGAAATTATTGTTAAAGCCAAGAGCTGGGCAGCTAAAATTCGCTCGTCGACAGAAAGCTGACAATAAACGCCTTCTAGAAATATTTATAACACACGAATAGAGAAACATGAGCCAAACAGCCGCAAAAAACGTCGATCCAAATGAAATCGCTAAATTCGAAGCACTGGCTAGTCGCTGGTGGGACAAATCAAGCGAGTTTAAGCCGCTTCACGACATCAACCCGCTTCGTCTTAACTATATTGATGAACGCGCTCACCTTCCCGGCAAAAAAGTTGTAGACGTCGGCTGTGGCGGTGGGATCCTCTCTGAAGGGCTATGTCAGCGCGGTGCCTACGTAACGGGTATTGATATGGGTGAAGCCCCACTTTCTGTAGCAAGGCTACACGGTCTTGAATCAGGTGTTGAAGTTGACTATCGACAAATCACCGTAGAGTCCCTTGCTGACGAAGAAGCAGGCACCTATGACGTCGTCACCTGCCTGGAAATGCTTGAACACGTACCAGACCCTTCTTCAGTTATAGCGGCTTGTGCAAAGCTTCTGAAACCTGGCGGCGACCTATTCTTATCAACAATCAATCGTAACCCTAAAGCTTTTATGTTTGCCATTGTTGGCGCCGAACACCTACTAAAGATGCTACCGAAAGGCACGCACGAGTATAAGAAATTTATCAAGCCATCTGAGCTAACAAGTTACATCCGCAAGGCAAAACTGGACTTTCAAGATATTACCGGCATGGTCTACAACCCATTAATAAAAGAATACAAATTAGCGCGAGACGTCGATGTCAATTACCTGGTACATGCCACCAAGCCAATCGATTAGCTTATACCCCCTCATAAACGACATTCATAATGACAATTAGCGCTCTACTATTTGACCTGGACGGAACACTCGTTGATACAGCCAATGATTTTGTTCAGGTTCTCAATGAACAACTGATAAGTCACGGACGAAACCAGCTTCCAGCCGACACGATTCGTAATACTGTGTCCGATGGCGCAAGGGCTTTGGTAAAAATCGGCTTTGGCGGCGAACCCGGCACCGAGCCCTTTGAATCACTTAGACAAGAGTTATTGGAACGCTATGAATCGCTAGTAGGAAAGCATGCCAAGCTCTTTGACGGCATGGAAGAGGTTCTCACTCTTTGTGAAGACAAAGACATTCCCTGGGGAATTATCACCAACAAACCTCGCCTCTACACCGATCTATTATTACAGCGTATGGACCTAGACAAACGAAGCCGTGTGACACTCTGCCCCGATGATGTCCGCAAATCCAAGCCTGACCCAGAATCCCTTCTTTTAGCAGCAAAGCAACTTGGCCTTGCGCCCGGTAATATCGTCTACGCTGGCGATCACGAAAGAGACATTCAAGCAGGTCAAGCTGCTGAAATGATTACAGTAAGTGCGCTATACGGCTATATTAAGTGTCACAAATCGGCCAAAAAATGGCCAGCCGATTACCAAATTCAACACCCATCTGAACTAATTTCACTTTTTCTTACATAAGCCACACAAAAACTGCAGTACTTTTCCTGAAATCATCTATGCTTAAAGCATATATCGCATTGTTTTTAGGAGAAAGCATGGCTGTCAACACAGCGCTGGTCGTCGATGATTCAAAATCCGCACGGATAATGCTCAGTCGACTTGTTCAAAAGAACGGCCTCGAAGTTAATATGGTGGAATCAGGCGAAGAAGCTTTAAGCTATTTAGAAAGCTCACCATTGCCCGATCTTATATTCATGGATCATATGATGCCCGGAATGGACGGCTTGGCTACCACTCGAGAGATCAGTCAAAACCCCAAAACAGCGCATATCCCTATCCTTATGTACACCTCTAAGGAAGGGCCAGAGTATGAAGCAGAAATGCTATCTTCCGGTGCCTACGCCATGCTAGGCAAGCCCGCAAAGCCAGATAGATTAGCTGAACTTATCGAAGAACTTAACAGTCGCCCTGCTCCTGATATTGCGGCCGATTCAGCCGAGCCAGAAGAACTCAGCGCAGTCACTCTCGATACAGGTGATCTACCTGAATTAAGTAGTACTGAAAGCGAACCATTAGAACAAGAACCTATTGCGACCAGCTCCCCAGAGGAAGAGGAAGAAGAAATGAGCCAGGAACTAATCGAAAAAGTATCATCCAAACTAATCGCCAGAGCGATCGAAGATGCGCTACAACCAATCAGCGGCTCGCTGCATCGTCTTGAAACAAATATTCACGAGAATCAGAGTGAAATACGTAAACTTAGCGCAAGGCAAGATCAGAACGTCAACCATGTTTCACAGTCAGTACTCGACGCCAGCCTTAAGCAAACCGGTGTTCAGTTCCAAAACCAGATCACTGCAGAGATCAAAGCAGTTAGAGACCTGATTGAAAGTCGTGCCGATCTTTCCCCTGCTGCACTACAGCAAATAAAAGATATAGCAACCCAGACTGGCGCCGAAGCAGGAACCGCTATGGGTGAAAAAGCCGCGAGCAGTGCTGCCGAGGCCGTCGCAGCGAAAGTAAGTGCCGCACAGGCACAAATCCAAGTTCAGCAAGATATGCAGCCTTATGTTCAGCAAGCCAAGAAGGCGAATATGATTGCAGTGGTATCACTTGTCGTTGCCATTGGAGCCATCGCAAGCAACTTCCTACAGTTCTAGAAGACTAAAAGCACTTATCGAATCCCTCTTAATGCGCGCCAGCTCTTTAAAAGGGATTTTTTATTTGCGCAAACGCTAAGCCCCCGCTCGAATCAAGCCCCCCAAACCAGCACTCTCGAGCTCATCCTCAAGCATCTCACGTATACAGCTTTCATTTTCGAGATTCAGCGCTTTTGTTAGAAGCTGCCTGGCTTTCTTATGCGAAAACGAACGAATTACCCACTTAACCTTGGGAATATTAAAGGCACTCATACTTAGTGTATTGATCCCCATTCCAAGTAGTAAAATAACCGCTACAGGGTCAGAGGCCATTTCACCACACAAAGACACCTTAAGTCGACGGGATTGAGCAGTACATACAATATGATTAATACTTGCCAATACCGCCGGGTTTAGAAAGTTATATAAGTCAGAGACCTTCGGATTATTCCTATCCACTGCAAGTAGGTACTGCGTTAGATCATTAGAACCAATAGATATAAAGTCAATTCGCTTTGATAGGTGTGGCAGGGCCATCATTGCTGCTGGCACCTCTACCATTATACCCACGCTTGGCTTTGCAACTTTAAGCCCCATTGCAAGTAGCTGAGCCACTGCTTGGTCAAGCAACTCTCTGAACGCATCCACTTCTTCTACACGGCTAACCATCGGCAACATAATTTTCATATTGCCAATCCCAAGGTTTGCACGAAGTAACGCTCGAATCTGAGCCAGAAAAATACTACTATTATCAAGTGTAAAACGTATACCACGCCAACCCAGATAAGGGTTATCTTCCTCAAAGCTGAAGTACGGCAAAGCTTTATCACCACCTATATCAAGGGTGCGCATGTAAACAGAGCGCGGCGCATAAGCCTCTAAAATTTTCCGATAAACAGCAGTTTGCTCATCTTCGGTTGGAAATGTTTCATGCAGCATAAAAGGAATTTCAGAACGGTATAAGCCTACTCCTTCTGCGCCTCTCTCTAGCCCTGGAGATAAATCGGCAAGCAAACCTGTATTCGCATAAAGATTGATACGATAACCATCACTGGTCTCGGCGGGCTTATCCTTAAGCTTATCAAGCCCTGACATCAATCGGTTTTCTTGTGCTGCCAGCCTTTGATATTCCCGCTGCATTTGAGGCGAGGCATTAAAAATGACCTGCGCTCTATAACCATCCATGACAGCAACACTACCCTCAACCTTTGACCAATTAAGATCACCGACACCCATGATTGCGGTAATGCCGAGAGCACTGGCCAGAACGGCCGCATGAGATAAAACCGAGCCATCCACGCATACCAAGCCAACCAAATTTTGATTCGCATATTCAGCAATATCGGCGATGCTTAAATTCTTTGAAAGCAGAATAAAGGGTTCATTTGGCAGCTGGACATTAAAGTCATGCGCATTAATGCTGGCATAGATACGCAAACCCAAATGACGGATATCTTCTGATCGAGCACGTAAGTATGGATCATCCATCGACTCAAACTGCTTGGCATGGCGGTCAATAACGAGCTTCAAAGCGTAAGAAGCACAATAGCCCTCTTGGATTAGCGTCTCTGTATCGACAACGATGGCATCATTCTCAAGCAACATCAGGTATACACCAAACAAAGCCTGAACCTCTTGAGTTAAAGATGAAGCCAGCTTGTCTTCACCTGCTTCGATCTCGAGCTTGACAGATGCAATCGCGTCACGAAAAGACCTGATCTCTGAGTCAATATCAGTCACGCTCTCTTCTTCAACGCAAGCTAAATCTTTAAAGGGTGCAATAACCTTAACGAGCCCAATCGAAATGCCAGGTGCCCCCTTTACCCCGCTGACTTTTATTTGATCACTAACATCCTTGTTAACAATCGCAGCCAAACTCTCCTGCTTAAGTACTGAGGATAAAGGCCCTGCCAGTTGAGCTGCTATCGTAATTAGAAAAGCTTCTTCCTCAGCAGAAAAAAGCCGTTTATCTTTACACTGAATAACCAGTACGCCAATGAGGCGACGAAAACTAATAATTGGCACACCCAAAAAGCCGGAAAAATGCTCTTCTCCCGTTTCCGGAAAGTATCTGTAGTAACGATTCTGAGAACCATCCTCTAGATTTAAAAGCGTCTGGTTCTCACAAATATAGCCAACCAGGCCCTCACCTGTTTTCATACGAACGGAGCCAATCGCGTTATTCGAAAGGCCTTCTGAAGCAACAAGAACCCAATCTTTCTGTATCTCATCTTGAAGGTAGATACTACAAACGTCCGAGCCGGTTACATCTTTGACTCTGGCAACAATCAGGTTCAGCAATTCGTCTGCTGACTCAAGTTCCTCAGCTTCTGTAAAAATTCGTCGAAGAGCTTGTAAGGGTTCCATAGATACTTCCTATAAAAACATCGTAAACGACAACATACCAAACCTTTACTTTACACCATATAGTTTTTCTAAGTCGAAAAAAATAATAAAAACATTGCCTTACAGAAGAAAAATCAAACCACTAAGAGCATAATTAGGCAACACACCAAAAGACGGTGCGAGCTCGCTATACAGGTGTAAATGAATCTAATCAACGTCATAACCCTATATTCGAGGGCGGTTTAACTAACAACATAAGTACGATCATGACGATTTTATTAGACGAGCCTTAAATCGATAACGCTTAAAAAGCAGGCAAGAGGTGATCAGCAGAAAATGTAACGACACAGAGCCCAGTTCGAGGCACTATATGGGTGGTGCTGGCATAATTGGTTATGTGACTAGAGGCTATACCGCAACAGAGTCTGATAACAAATCACACGAATTAAATACGCGCTCAGATAACCCATATTTTTTAGCCTGCTCTCGCCATGGTTTAATGTGCGGCGCACTTAGGTGATCATTTAAGCTCTCACGATTCGGCCACAACTCTGAAAAACGAATTAAGCCCTTATCGAATGGATCTTCCGCAACATCGTACGCAATGCATCCATCATTTTCGTGAGTGCTACGAACTAAAGCATTTAAGTGTGGTAATACTTTTTCGGTATTATCTGGAGGAAACCTTAATGATCCAAATACTGCTACTTTTGCTTTCATTGAACTTCCTTATTCATTCGTTTAATTTTAAAGAGGAGATGGGCCTCTTAATACTTTAATTAACTTTCCAGTTGTACTCTCAAAGTTATGACCACAATTAGAGCAAATGGTATTAGCTTTGTTTCTATGATTCGTAAAGATACGACTAACTAATAACCCGATTAGAATTAAAACAACTAATACAACAACAATGCTCAAAGTTCTTTACTCAATTGCCGACTTCCCTTATTGCATTTAGACATAATGACTCCCCACTAAAGAGTGCTGACCTCCAATTCGTGGGTTAGCAAAGCCCGAGCCATATTATAGTTGTTACGCTATAAATTAGAGGCCAGCACCATGCAAAAAGATAACATACTATTTATTGGTTTAGATACTCACAAAGAACAAACTCAAGTCGCTTATACCCTTGATTACCGTACCTCAGAAGTTATCGACCTAGGCCGCATTCAGTCCACCAAAGCAGGCTTTGTAAAACTTGCTCGACAATTACAATCGAAATACCCGCATGCGACACTTCACTTTGTCTATGAAGCAGGCCCTTGTGGTTATTGGATTTATCGACTTCTCACCAGCCTTGGTCACTGCTGTTTCTTAGTCGCGCCATCTCTCATCCCCAAGAAACCTGGTGAGCGAGTGAAGACAGATAAACGAGACGCTCAGAAACTCGCTCGACTACTGAAGAACAATGACCTTGACCCAATCTACGTACCTGAACCCGAAGATGAAGCGGTGCGTGACTTATCTCGCGCACGAGAAGCAGCCATGCGAGATTTAAACGATGCGAAGCATCAACTTAAATCGATGCTGCTTAGGAATAATATACGTTATACAGGTACCGCTAACTGGTCGTTAAAACATATGCGATGGCTAACCGAAATGGTGCTTCCGCACCCTTGCCAGCAAATCGTTTTACAAGAAATGATTCAGACTATTGATGAGCGCACTAAGCGATTAAAACGACTCGACAACGAGCTCACTCATCAAGTTAAGAAGTGGCGCTACTACCCTGTCGTTAAAGCAATACAAGCGATGCGTGGAATACGCCTCCTCATCGCAACAGGCGTAGTGTGTGAGCTTGGTGATCTAAGCCGATTTGATACGCCTAGAAAGCTAATGAGCTATGTCGGGCTCACCCCGAGTGAGCATTCTAGTCGCGATAAACGAAAACTTGGCAGCATTACAAAGTGCGGTAATGGACGCGTCAGAAACTGTTGATTGAGGGAGCGCACAGCTATCGGTATAGCGCACGAATATCCAAAGAAATGCAGGTAAGACAGGAAGGTCTACCTAAGGAGATTATCGATCAAGCATGGCAAGCGCAACTAAGGCTGTGAAAACGATATCAGAGGCTTATGAAGCGCGGTCAAAATTACAATGTGGTCGTGACCGCAATAGCCCGTGAAATGATTGCCTTTATCTGGTCGATATCACGAGAAGTCATTTTACTTAAGGTCGACCCAAAAACACGTTTATCAAGAGTACCAGCTTAATGAGTTTAGCGTTAGCGCATTGGGTCAAGCAACGAGTGTGGTGTAATCACCGACGGCGTTAGGTAGGCAATGTAGCTTCATCGCATTGATCCACGAGCATAGACTGAAGACAGACACCACGACGTAAAAAGTAAGGTCGGATAGGTTCTTTAAAAAAAGAGCAACCCACGAATACCAGCATGATAACCGTCGAAATTATCTGCTTCATCTGATGCGCTAATGCTTCTTAAACAAAAGAAGTTGACTAAAAAAGAAAAAACTCTGACCGTGCTATCGGCAGGAATTTGTGCAGTTTGCTTGACGTGGGGAGTCATACCAACGCCCGGCTAAACGGCGTAGTAACTGTGGCGACTTTTTTGGAACAAAAAAGGTGCGACTGTTACGGAGTCCGTTTGAGCCGTTGGTTATAACTTTATTTATTTGTAGCAATATGCCACAATTAATGCAGATTGTTACAGGAGCATTAACTATGGCAACTAATAGCGTAAGATTAGACCAAGATCTTATTGAAAAAGCCACCATTATGGCTAAGGCTTACAATAGGACGCCACCAAAGCAGATTGAACATTGGGCAAAAATTGGTGAAATGATGGAAGATAACCCTGATTTGCCATATGAGTTTGTAAAGCAAGCCATTATTGCCCAAGCAGAAAAAGAAGCAGGTAAGTTGGAGCGCTACGACTTTGGCTAAAGTTGAGAATATTTTACAAACGCCAACTTTTAAAAAAGCAGTAAAGAAATTAAAACCTAACCAGAAGAAAGACTTGGATAATGCTGTAAAAGAGCTTGTTAAAGACCCACTTTTAGGTGAGCAGAAACGAGGTGATCTTGCATTTCTTAGAGTTTATAAATTTAAGATGATTAAGCAACTTACGTTACTTGGCTATAGCTATGACGAAGGTGTACTTACCCTTGAGTTGATGGCATTAGGTTCACACGAAAACTTCTACAGGGATATCAAACGTACCTTTTAGTTTGGTGTGCCCCACGAAAAGTGGACAGTTATAACTACGCAACTAACGCAGTTCGATTTTCAAATTCAACAGGACTTATATTCCCTATAGCTGAGTGTCTTCTCTTTCGATTATAAAAGACTTCAATGTAGGTAAATATACCTGTTCTTGCTTCATCCATCGACTGGTAATTCTTTGCATAAATCAATTCAACTTTTAGTCGACTAAAGAAAGATTCCATCGGTGCATTATCCCAACAGTTTCCTTTACGACTCATACTCTGCTTAAGCTGACTATTCGCGACAAAGTCGACATAACCTTGTGCGCGATACTGAACACCGCGATCAGAGTGTAATATAAGGCCAGGTTTAGGTTTTCTTCTTGCGAGAGCAACACTTAGCGCTTTTGTCACGAGCGCCTCAGTCATCGTTTCATCAAGCGCCCAACCAACAATGCAACGTGAATATAAATCCATCACAGTAGCCAGATAAAGCCATTTATCCTTAACCCAGATATAAGTGATATCTGTCGTCCACTTTTCATTTGGATGTTTAGCGTTAAAGTCACGCCATAGAATATTTTCAGACACGTTTACCATCGTAAGGCTATGGCGGCTGTATTTAAAACCCTTACCGTTACGCGCCCTAATGCCTTGAGACTTCATAATGTTAGCAATGTAATTCTCTGAACAAGGGTAACCAAGATCGTTTAACTCTTTCGCTATTCTTCTCGATCCATAGCCAGCTTGCGTATTCCGGCGTATCTGATCATCAATTCTGGTATCTGATCACTGATTCTGGAAATCCAGAAAAAGTGATCGAATAAAACCAGAATCAATGGTCGAAAAGTTCCAGAAATGATGATCGGTTAAAACCAGAATGAGTGATCGGAATGGGCCAGAATCTGCAGCCAGCTTCAAAGTCTTCATAGGTATCCAACACTTTAGCTGTCATTAGTTGTCGACGTTTATCGCGGTCACAGATAGAACCCTTGCACCAATTAGCGTAACCAGTGCGTGAGACACGCATAACCCGGCACATTAAAGCCTTGGAATGCTGCTCTTCATACTCTTTGATAATGGCGTACTTCACTCTTGGTTTCTGGCGAAGTACGCCGCAGCCTTTTTTAGGAAATCCATTTCTTCTTGAAGCTGTTTATTCTCTCGCCTTAAACGACGAAGTTCTTCACTCTCATTTTTTGAGTAATCGACGCCATTAACAGAGTTGAATTGTTTATCAGATAAGCGCATAAATTGACGCTTCCAGTTCGCGATTTGTTGGGAGCTAATTCCAAGTTCTTTAGCAACTTGAGCTTGAGTGACGCCCGGTTTTTCGCAGCGTTTCACTGCTTCTTTTCGGAATTCTTCAGAGTAAGCTTGAGTTTTTTTACGTGCCATGAGCACCTCCACATAAGGTCTATATAACTATAGTAGGGTGTACACTAATTGTTGGGCACTCGGAAACCTAGACATAATGACTCCCCACGTCCCAAAAGAGTGCTGACCTCCTATCGTGGGTTAGCAAAGCCAGAGCCATAATATATGTGTCATACCATATAAGCGGAGGCCAGCACCATGAAAAACAATACCATAATTTTTGTCGGATTGGACACCCATAAGGAGTTCACCGAAGTCGCATATTGCGAAGATC
>NZ_LWFZ01000508.1:0-278 GCF_001635225.1 Oleiphilus sp. HI0086 | reverse complement strand
CCCAAGCCGCCATATAGAGAGTCGGCACCGCCACCACCGTGTAGCGTGTCGTTGCCTTCATATCCATATAGAACGTCCTTTCCACCTTTGGCTGCGAGGTTATCGTTATTATTTCCACCCTCTAAAGTTTCTGCAGCACCAGTTCCAACAATAGTAATTGGATCATCCTCAGTTGAGTTTACAGTTACTGCGACGGTTGAATTGGCGACTCCACCATTACCGTCCGAAACTTCGTAGGTGATTGAATCTTCTCCTACGAAATTAGCGCTAGGCGTATA
>NZ_LWFZ01000507.1:0-285 GCF_001635225.1 Oleiphilus sp. HI0086 | reverse complement strand
GGTATCAATACCAAGCAAAGGCTGTATTTCTTCAACCCAAGCCGAAACTTTCGCTTTCTCTTTAAGATCTTCTTTATTCAGCGCGCTTACTTTAAGCAAAGTTTCCAGTACAAGTAACGGATAAGAACGGGCAAGCTTAGAAATAATGGTTTCTACTTCACGATATTGACCAACTAAGGTTTCTAAACCTTGGCCAGAGATTGAGGGTGTTCCCTCATCAACATATAAATGAGTATCATCTAAAGCTGACTGGGTCAGGTATTGTTCTAAGGCAGCTTCGTCTTT
>NZ_LWFZ01000506.1:0-516 GCF_001635225.1 Oleiphilus sp. HI0086 | reverse complement strand
TCCGGCATTACCTTTTAATAGAGTGAGCGCATCATTTATTCCCGGTGCTAATGAAATATGAGAGACGATATCGCTTAGTGATTGATCAAAAAATGCATCAAGGCAAGAAAGCAGGCCGACGGTGTAAAACTGGTCTTTTAGGCTTGGTTCAATATATTCCGATAGCCTTTCACACATTAGTGCACGTACCAGCGCCATATAGTGCAGCGCTTCGGGCTTGTCGTCCAACTTGCTTAATGCCAGCAAGCTGGCCCAGCTCTTAATTTTATCTATGCCCAGTAAGGTGACTGCCTTGTGAATAGAGTCGATGGTGTTGCTTCGTTTAACGGCGGCAGAGTTAATTAGCTTGAGAAGCTTGAAGCTTAGTGCCGGGTCTCGGGAAATAATGGAGGTTAAGCCATCCATATCAATCTCGGGTGCTTGAATTTCAGAAATTAGGTTAATTATTGCCATTTTTCCTGCAGCGATTTTCTTACCTTTAATTATCTCGGGCTTGGATAAAAAATAGCCTTGGAA
>NZ_LWFZ01000505.1:0-299 GCF_001635225.1 Oleiphilus sp. HI0086 | reverse complement strand
TACGGTTATTAGCAACACCATATTGCCACTACTTGCCCCACGATAAATTTTATAAGACTTGATATCGCCCTGGCTCAAAGCGCTTCCATCCTCTCTAGTGTTTGGTGCCGACCAATTAAGCTCAACAGCGTAAATATCTTGTCCACCCGAATCAGGGGTTGACGGGAGTTCCGGTACGCTGCTTGCGTTGTCTATTTGTGTCCCTGCCAAATATTCATCAAGATTAGACGAGCCATCACCATCATTGTCATTTACGGCGTCCGATGAATCTAGAACGTTGAGACCAACCAATACCTCAT
>NZ_LWFZ01000504.1:0-541 GCF_001635225.1 Oleiphilus sp. HI0086 | reverse complement strand
TCAATTTCTTTTGGGTGAGATTGTGATATGTGGCTTAGCCACTGATCGAGAGTGTTTAGCACGTTAGGCATGACTTAGGTAGACTGAAGCTCTTCACTCTCAGGTTCGGAATCAGAACCATCGCTATCAGCACTACTTTCTTCAGGTTTAGTCTCTTTAACTTCGTCCGGCGCTACTTTCGCCACTCTGAACTCTGTCAGTTTTGAAATAAGCGAAGACAAGCGATCCCTTAGTTCATGGCGCTCTAGTATCATATCGATTGCGCCATGCTCTAGCAAAAACTCACTCCGTTGAAAACCTTCTGGTAGCTTCTCTCGCACAGTTTGCTCAATAACACGTGGTCCGGCGAAGCCTATCAAAGCATTTGGTTCTGCGATATTCAAATCGCCCAACATCGCCAGACTAGCAGATACTCCACCAAATACAGGGTCTGTTAGTACAGAAATATAGGGAAGTCGTGCCTCTTTTAACTTCTCAAGTGCAGCGGCTGTTTTCGCCATTTGCATAAGTGAGATCAAGGCCTCCTGCATCCGCGCACCAC
>NZ_LWFZ01000503.1:0-515 GCF_001635225.1 Oleiphilus sp. HI0086 | reverse complement strand
ATCAGGTGGGCCAACGGGCATTATGCAATCTTGCCTCGACCTGGTTATACCTTATATCCACGAACGCAAACAGTTTAATCAGTCGATCGGCGAGTTCCAGTTAATCCAGGGAAAGATGGCTGATATGTACACAGCACTCAATGCCAGCCGCGCCTACTTATACGCCGTTGCTAAAGCCTGTGACCGAGGTGAGACCACCCGTAAAGATGCGGCCGGTATCATTCTATACAGCGCTGAAGCAGCAACTAAAGTGGCCTTGGAGGCAATCCAAATACTTGGCGGCAATGGCTACATTAACGAGTTCCCTGCTGGGCGCCTATTACGAGATGCGAAGCTCTATGAAATTGGTGCCGGAACTTCCGAGATTCGTCGTATGCTAATCGGCCGCGAATTATTTATGGAAACGCGTTAACACCCTGCCTCGTTAATTAAAGCCAAGCCTTAGCAAATATTGCTAAGGCTATCGATGGATAGAATCATTTATGACCGTTATACAATCCAACACAGACGCTTTA
>NZ_LWFZ01000502.1:0-269 GCF_001635225.1 Oleiphilus sp. HI0086 | reverse complement strand
CCATGCATAAGCAGTGTTGGTTCGCCTGCTACGTCGATAACACATGGATCATCAAGTAGGGTGGCGCCAGTTTCTTGTGCGAAAACATCGCCTACTAAAAAGTCACGATTACCGTGCATAAAGAAAAGTTGGCAACCTTGCTCACTGAGGGCTTTGAGGCGCTGTTTTACTTCAAGCTGAAGTTCGGTGTTTTCATCGTCACCAATCCAACTTTCGAAGAAATCACCAAGAATATAGAGCTTGTCAGCATCGTTTTGAATAGAGTCGAG
>NZ_LWFZ01000501.1:0-373 GCF_001635225.1 Oleiphilus sp. HI0086 | reverse complement strand
CCATACCTGCAATCTGACCTGTCATACGACGTTTGATCAGTGGAACTACCGCAAATACCGCACCTTCACCAGCCTGAACAAAGAACGAACAGCACATGGTTGCAATCACAGCAGCGGGGATCCACCAAGATGAATCAACCTGGCTCAATACAAAGTAGCCACATGCCAAACCACCAATCAAGAACATTAGAGCTTTACGACGACCAATGTGATCAGAGAACCAACCGCCAGTTGGACGTGCAACCAAGTTCATGAAGGCAAAGCCTGAAGCCAATAGGCCCGCTTTGACAGGATCAAGACTTTCAAAAGTTTCCAAGAAGAATAGAGGCAACATTGATACAACCGCTAGTTCTGAACCGAAGGTAACGAAGTA
>NZ_LWFZ01000500.1:0-23708 GCF_001635225.1 Oleiphilus sp. HI0086 | reverse complement strand
GCTTCTATATCACCCACCGATTCTGTATCGTTTTTCAGCGCATCCAAACCAATTAAACTACCGGCCTGATCAGCCTCAGTAGTGTTTATTGCAAAGACTGTTTTCAGGCTATTGTTGTCATTCAAGGAAACAAAATGCGTAATATTCGCTTCACTTCGTTTTGAGCGAGTATGGTCTCGCCAGCCATCGTTTTCGCTATGCGATATATCAATGCCGACTGAAGAGTCATCACTCAAGCTTGCGCTTCCTGCTAGGCCTAAACGATAAAAGCCATGCGCACCAGCTTCAGTTTTGACGGTATAACCTTCTCTTAAGCTTGGGTCTTGGGAAATCACATTGATAGTACCTGCAACTGAATCGGAGCCGTACAATGCAGTCCCTGCCCCCTTCAAAACTTCTGCAGACCCTGCCGTACTAAAGTTGGTGTATGCCAAACCGTTATGGTTAAAGAAGCCAGAGGATTGTACCGGTATGCCATCCTGTAAAAACAAGTAATAAGGCCCTGTATTGGAAGGCATACGTATACTGGTTTTATGCCCCAAGGTTGAACCGGTCTGTGTAATACGAACGCCTGCAATGCTATTAAACAAGTCTTTTTGGTAGTTAGCCTGGTCAAGATCAACAGAGCCTCTATCCTTAACGGCGATACTGGCGGGCACATCCAAGGTCAACTCTTCGTTTCTATTTGCTGTCACACTAATCGTATCTAGCTGCTCAACCGCTGGCTTTGCTTCCATGTCTGCAACAGCGGGAAGTGCATACAAAAGGCTAGCGCCCAAGAGACTACTACCAATACAAGTTTTCCCTGATAGCGAAATATTTCGAAAAGTTTGATTTACTCTCACACTAACACACTCATTCAACCTCATCTATGATTCGATTGGAGGTGAGTATATCGATGAGGTTTTATGGAGGAAGTGACATTTTGTCGCACCTATTCGCCTTCTTTATCCAAGATTGATTCAGATCAATCTCGCAAGATAAGCAAAGTTAAGCAAACAGGTGCGTTTGTCTTTATTTTTTTTCTATATAGGAGGCTAATAAATCGAAAAAAGATGCGTAGTCATTACACACAAAGCCCGCCCTTTCAGCATAATCAGGTAAGTGATCTTGAGCATATAAACAGGAATGCATGTTAGCATGTTCTGCTGCTAATAGGTCGTACAGATAATCACCCACATACACCGCCTCAGAAGGTTTGAGTTGCCACTCACGACATAGTTGCTGCAAGGCTCCTGGGTGAGGCTTTGCAGGGGCACACTCTCTGGTTAATATCGTGTCAACTTGTAGTCCCACTTGCTCTAACTTACGACGAGTTGCTTCTCTTGAATTTCGAGTCACTATCGCAGTTTTTAATGCTCCTATAGAAAGCTGTTCAAACAAACTTTCTACTCCAGGAAGCAGTTCAACTGATCGCGCATCGGCCATTTCGTGTTGATAAACAATGGCATTTGCCGCTTCTTTATCTTTGCCTTGCAGGGCATCGATGTAGGCCAAAATATCTTCGTCAGGCGGGCAACCCACATCTTTTCGCATTCGGTCAAAGTTGAGACTCGAGCTGACCAGCGTTCCATCAAGGTCAAAAATGATGGCTCTAATCTGTTCCGACACACACCGTGGAATTCTCCTCAAGCAACTCACTGACTCGCTCCATTTTGAAATCAAAGACTAAGAGCTAAGAGTGTACTGAAGATATATTCATAAGACCAAAGAAAACAAAAAGCGTGGCTCTCGCCACGCAAAAAACATCCTTGTCTAGCTTCACAACCAACAACTAGCATTCGATAAATCTGATGTCCTCAATTAACCGTCATCCTCACAGCGCTCTTCCATTCGCTTTAGCTTCTTCGATACCATCGCTTTAAGCTCGGCTTTCTGCTCCTCATTTAACACCGCGTGTACTTGCTGGCGAACACTCGCCATATTAAGGATGCGAGCCTTAACTTTCTCAGCAGCACTTGTCGCCTGCTCTTCTGCTTGCTGCATATAATCTGCAGCGTCCGGGTCCAAAGACATCATGGCACGCATTTTCGGGAAGCCTTTTCTTTCCTTTCTGAGCTCTTTCATGGGAGCCAGAATTTCCTCAACCTGCACCTCTTGCTCTTCGCTTAGGTCAAGGCGCTTGAGCATTCTTTCCATTTTGTGGTTCATGCCATGCTCTTTATAGTGCGGCCCTGCTGTCGCAAGCGCTGCAGACCCTGCGATGACCATCGCTAAACTCAAACCTAATAACTTCTTCTTAGTAAATAGACGATTACTCATGATTTCTTCCTCTCAATGATTTTTTTAATCGATTTGTTATCGACTGATAATCATTGTATTCATTGCTATGTAAATCGGGGTCTAGTAAACGTAAAGTCTCTGTAAAGATTAAATAGAAGGTAAAAAGCCTATGCTAGACTTCAAACAATTCCGTAAATCAATAAAGGTTTGATATGAGTGCCAATATATTACTCATTGAAGATGATACCGAGATCAGTGAGCTTCTAAGTAGCCTGCTAGTACAAGAAGGTTTCACCATGACCACGGCATTCGATGGCGTCGAAGGTGAACGCTTGGCTTTAAAAAGTCACTACGACGTTATCATTCTCGACATCATGCTGCCTAACAAAGATGGTTTAAGCGTGTTGCGTGATATACGCGGCCAAATCACTAGCCCAATATTAATGCTCACCGCAAAAGGTGATGAGCTAGACAGAATCATAGGCTTTGAGATGGGCGCCGACGACTACCTTCCCAAGCCATTTAACCCACGAGAGTTGGTGGCGCGAATCAAAGCATTGCTAAGACGCGTGGAGATCGACCAAGGCCAGACAACAAACCAGGCTAGTGAGCTGGTTTCAGACAAAATCAAGCTAAAACTAAAAACGCGTGAAGCCCTAATTGAGGGTGAAGAAATAGAACTTACCAGCAGTGAATTCAATATTCTGCACGCACTGATGCGCAACGCCAATGAAATTATGACCAAAGCCGAGCTAACCGAGCTTGCTTTAGGGCGAAAGCTAACACTCTATGATCGGGCCATTGATATGCATATGAGTAACCTGCGTAAGAAACTCGATAGCGAACACATCAAAACCATTCGTGGCAGTGGTTATTTATTCCAAGGTCAGGTGGAGACGCGTTAAGCATGACTCAATCCATCTTTAAACATCGCTTGTTTTGGAAGATTATTCTGATCTTCTGGCTAACCACCTTTGCGACCATTCTCGCCAATATCTGGATCACCAAAGAAATCGTCGTCAATGAATTCAAGGTCGAGCAAGTAAAAGACAAGATGCGCTCACTCGCACCCGAAGCAATAGAGGTATACGAGCAGCAAGGAGGCAAAGCCCTAAAACGCTGGTACCGAAAACTAGCCCGCCGCGAAGGCATACGCGTAGTGTTATTACATACTGACGAGACGCCGGTAATTCCACACCGAAAGCCAAGGTATCATGATGACGATGATGATGAGCATCACGATCACGATGACAAACCCTATCGAACACACTTGCTAAATTTGGCCGACCAACAAATATCGTCACCAAACGGGCAAAGTTATATCTTGCGAGTCATGCCTTCGCGCTATATACAGTCCCGCTTCAACCCAGAGTCTTTGCACGGCTATCGTCTACTGGCATCTTGTATCATCATATTATTAGGTTCATTGTGGATAGCACGCTCTATCGCCAAGCCTATTCGCGTGTTACATCAAGCCAGCCTTGAGATATCCCAAGGAAAGCTCGACATTCGCGTCAGTCAGGATGTTGGCAAACGCAAAGATGAACTAGGGCAACTCGCCACCGCATTCGACCAAATGGCTGATAAAGTATCTGACTTAATCAGCAGTCAGCAGCAACTTTTTCGTGATATTTCGCACGAAATAAGAACCCCACTCACTCGACAAAAACTCGCGATTGAACTCGCCAGATCAGTTGATGACCCAGGCAAGTTGTTAGACAAAATCGAACACCAGAACCAATGTATTGAAGAACTTATCAACCAACTGCTCACCTTAATGCAAACTGACAACCAGCAATTGACGCAGATGGAGAGCCTGTCCCTGTCACAACTCTTGGGCCGCATTACCGATGACGCAGAGCTAGAACTAAAAGAAAAAAACCTGACACTAAAAACCGATTTGCAAAGCGATGCGCTCATCAAAGGTGACGAGCCCTTGCTAACCCGGGCATTTGAAAACCTGCTAACAAACGCCATCAAATACAGTCCCAACGATGCCAACATCGAGCTCAAGCTCTATGAGGGCTCTGGCAATCTTCATATAGAGATTTTGGACGAAGGCCCAGGCATTCCAGAAGAAGAACTCAAATCTATCCTCAAACCCTTCTACCGAGCTGACAAAAGCCGTAACCGAGGCACGGGAGGCTTTGGATTAGGTCTCGCTATTAGCTCGCAAATTATTAAGAAGCACAATGGTGTGATTGAGTTGAGTAATCGGGAGGTTAAGGGGCTTAGGGTTGTGGTTATTTTGCCGAAGAGTTGAGAAAGTTTTTAAGGGCCCGAAGGCCCTTTATGTAGCCTCTAGGCCCAAGCCGTCGCTATTGCTGTATCGACTTGGTTTTGCTCATCAGAATTCAGCGATATGCTGCCTCCTGAAGGAGCTCCGAACGAAGCCATCGCACTTACAAGCTGTTCAATATTAATAGCATCAATGGCTTGGCCACCCGCCTCAATTGAATCCAGCTTAAACTTATCTGCCTTGTACCAGTTATTAACTCGAACGTGGTCTTCACTTCCCAGCACATAAATATCGAGATGGTTGTTCGTCTTTTTGAACCATACATCATCGACATCACCTACACTTTCCAAACTAAGTTTGTCAGTATCAGTCGCGAAGTTATTTGAAGCGTTATTAATACGATCATAGCCATCACCAGTTTGGTAGTAATAGGTATCATGGCCTTTACCACCCACCAACAAATCGTTACCTTCATTCCCGTAAAGCTTATCAGAGCCATTAGCACCTTTTAGTGTATCTGCTCCCAAGCCGCCATATAGAGAGTCGGCACCGCCACCACCGTGTAGCGTGTCGTTGCCTTCATATCCATATAGAACGTCCTTTCCACCTTTGGCTGCGAGGTTATCGTTATTATTTCCACCCTCTAAAGTTTCTGCAGCACCAGTTCCAACAATAGTAATTGGATCATCCTCAGTTGAGTTTACAGTTACTGCGACGGTTGAATTGGCGACTCCACCATTACCGTCCGAAACTTCGTAGGTGATTGAATCTTCTCCTACGAAATTAGCGCTAGGCGTATATGAGATAGTTCCATCACCATTGATAGCTACGACACCGCTAATCGCCGCAGCAGCCACAACAGATAAACTATCACCATCAATATCTCTATCGTTCACAAGAACATCGATAACAACTGCCGTATCTTCATCAGTAACAGCTGTATCAGATATTGATACCGGCGCATCATTTTCAGGATTGACCGTGACGGATACCGATGAGGTCGCCGTGCCACCGTTACCGTCTGAGACCTCATAGCTAATGCTATCAAGACCATTAAAGTCTGAATTTGGCGCATAACTTAGTGTGCCATCGCCATTTATCGCAACTGCACCGTTTGACGCTGATGCTGAGCTAATGCTCAAACTATCTCCGTCGATATCGCCATCATTCGCTAACACATCAATGGTGACAGAAGCATCTTCCTGCGTTACAGCGGTATCGACTACAGCAACTGGTACATCATTTTCGGGGTTAACCGTGACGGATACCGACGAGGCCCCCGTGCCACCGTTACCGTCTGAGATTTCATAGCTAATGCTATCTAAGCCGTTGAAATCTGCATTAGGTGTATAGTTCAGTGTGCCATCGCCATTAATCACAACAGCACCATTTGACGCTGATGCAGAGCTAATGCTCAAACTATCTCCGTCGATATCACCATCATTCGCTAACACATTAATGGTGACAGACGTATCCTCCTGTGTTGCTGCCGCATCTGCAACAGCAACAGGCGCATCATTTTCAGGGTTCACTGTGACAGAGACTGACGAGGTCATGGTGCCACCGTTACCGTCTGAGATTTCATAGCTGATGCTATCTAAACCATTGAAATCTGCATTAGGCGAGTAGCTCAGCGTTCCATCGCCATTAATTACAACAGCACCACTTACCGCTGATGCAGAGCTAACGCTCAAACTATCACCATCGATATCGCTGTCATTCGCTAACACATCAATCGTGACTGACGTATCTTCCTGCGTTGCAGCCGTATCGAATACAGCAACAGGCGCATCGTTTTCGGGGTTAACCGTGACGAATACCGATGAGGTCGCCGTGCTACCGTTACCATCTGAGACTTCATAGCTGATGCTATCTAAACCATTGAAATCGGCATTAGGTGTGTAGTTCAGCGTTCCATCACCATTGATGAGAACCGAACCATACGAGGCTGAAGCAGAGCTAATGCTCAGACTATCACCATCGATATCGCTGTCATTGGCTAACACATCAATGATAATGGAAGTATCTTCCTCGGTGTTTGCTGTATCCGCTAGAGCGGTAGGTTCGCTATTGCTCGAACTACTCTCGTCAGTCGCTAATGACTCAATATGATCGATTGAATGTGTGATATCCAAATCATCGAAATACACTACTACTTTTCGTTCCGGTGACTCATACCAGTCTTTAACGGTTATCTGATCAGACGTTCCGATAATAGAAACCACGAGGTCATTGCCTTGCTTTGCATAAGCCACATCCGACTCATTAACCTGGTAAAGCCATATCTCATTATAGTCGCTTCCAGTATTGTAAATGACATCTTGACCAAAACCAGGGTCGAAATCATAGTCATCTTCACCCGAACCGCCGTACAAAGTATCGTTCCCAGCACCGCCAACTAAGATATCGTCGCCACCTTCACCATACAGAGTATCATCGCCTTCAAAACCTGCGATCCAGTCATCACCAGCACCACCTAAAAGTGTATCAGCCTGACTAGTTCCCTCAATATCTTGATCAACCGGAGCGTTAGCCAACATGTCTGTGATGTCGTTTTGATTCCAAACTGTCCCGTCAGCAAAACGAATTTCGTCAACGGGTGCGGTTTCACCTATGCCCTTCCCTTGGTATGTCAAAGGTTCAAAATAATCTGCCAACGTGACGACATAGCCATTATTTCCGATTTCTAATTCGAGACCATAACCATTAGCATAAAAATTAATATCGTCGGGAGAGATGCCTTCCATAAACTCCAGTACATCAAAGTCACTTGCGCTTCCACCTGGCCCCCCTGAAAAGCTAGCGCCATAATGACCCGCTTCAGAGCCGTTGTAGATAAAGGTGTTTACGCTGTTTATACCGACACGATAGGTATCATCACCATCACCGCCAAACATAAAAGCACGACCATCATAATTGTCGTTGCTCATATTTCTCGACTCCAAAATGTCATCCCCTTCGTTACCAAATAGCAAACCGTCACCGATTATCAAATCGCCACCACTACTACCCACTAACTCATCAGAACCACCAAAGCCAACGATGATATCTCGCCCCCAAGACCCATAAACGACTTCTTGGTCTCCAGTACCTTCAATAAAATCGTCATCATTCGTACCGATATAATCGCCACTCCCGTTAGGTTGATCTACAACGTTAAATCCTGCTGGAGCTTGCCCATCGTATGAGAGCGGAAGGTCTTCAACGTTTGCCTGAACATACGCAGATTCCCAGACAGTATTATCGGCAAAGCGTATTTCATCAATTACGCCACTTGGGATTCCTGAGTCGAAATAGTTCGAGACAATGACATTCTCACCCGTTTCAAAAGAGATCATTAAATCATCACCACTTTGGTGAAGCGCAGCATTTTGTGCGCTTAAATCATTCGCTATTTCAATGATGTTAAAGTCTTCTGAAAAATCAGAAATACGAGATACTCCAGAACCTGCGTAGATACGATATACATCGCCCCCAAAGCCGCCCATTAGACGATCATTCCCTTTGCCACTAATCAGGGTATCTTGGCCGTCTCCACCATAAAGTTCATCATCACCTGCGCCCCCGGATAGAACGTCATGACCCTCTCCGCCTCGAAGAATGTCATTATTTGCTTTGCCATATAGCTGATCATTCCCGGCACCGCCTTCAAGTTCATCAAACATTGCGACATCATCCGTGCCGAAAATTAGATCGTCACCCTCAGTGCCTAAAGCATAATTCCAAGATTCCGTTTCGTTAGTCCTAATTACGACATAACCTGAACCATTATAGTAACCACCTGAAATATCAATGACCTCGCCTATCGTATCGGTAATTTCGACCTCGGTGTCATTCACAAGCAAGTGATCAAGTTGATAGCGCCAATTTCCATAGTCTCTATCAAAATGCAAACTGACCTCAACAGACCAGTCCAAAGCCTCGCCAGCGCTAATAAATAGTGAGTGTCGACCTTTCATTCTGAATTCAATGTCACTTGCATCGATATCACCCTGAAGGTTTAGCGTATTTAAGCCTCCACCGAATACAACTTCATCATGGCCTTCACCCACATTCATACTAACGGTATCATCGCCATCGCCGGCATTAACGTAATCATTCCCGGCACCGCCATTCAATTCATCATTGCCCTCACCACCATAGAGCCAATCATTACCAGAATTACCAAACAATTGGTCAGCGCCCGAATAACCTAGCAACGAGTCGTCACCTTGCCCACCGCTGAGGTGGTCGTTGCCTTGACCTCCGACAATGCTGTCATTCCCTGCCAAACCATCAATTTCGTCATCAGCATCACCTGCAACAAAATAGTCGTCACCTTCGGTAATAGAATTAATGATCAAAGCATAGATATCTGTTTCAGCCCATTCGGAACCATCAGAAAACTCGAAAGTAGATACTTGGCCGGTACTGGTCGTATCGTCACTAGAGTTTGAAAAGTAACGTGCGACAGTAAGAGTTTCACCTGTAGATTTGACAGTAATAAGCAGGTGGTCACGATAACTATTATGGGTATCCTTAACACGCTCTAACTCGAGATCATTCGCTTGAATTGACTCATCAAACATGACGGTATTACTCCCGACAAGGCTTGAATTACTATCAAAGTCGATAATGTCATGACCGGACCCAATGCCGTATAAATACGTATCATTGCCTAAACCACCTGTTAGGGAATCGTCCCCCGCACCACCATCTAAAGTATCATTGCCGGTACCTCCATTTAAGGTGTCGCGCCCTTCTCCGCCTAAGAGTATGTCATCACCGTCCAAGCCATTTAGATTATCATCTCCCGCCAATCCACTTAGCGTATCAGCGTCAGCTGTCCCCTGAATGGTATCGTTGCCCGCTGTTGCCTCAAATGTTTTAGTTCGAAGCTCAGAATCTGACCATGTTGACGAAGTTGCATCAAATTGAATCGAGAGACTTGTTCTCTGGCTTGGATCCGTATCGAAAAAGCCAAAGACTTCGATTGTTTCTCCGCTGGCAGTCAGGGTTATGATCAAATCATCGTAGCTATTCACCAGGTCTATTTCACTTGGGTCAACCGTCTCGGAAAATATGAGTAGATGAGACGCTTCAGCACCTTCTGCACGAATTTGATCATTCCCATCTCCCAAAGCATAGTGATAGATATTATGGCCCGCACCTCCGTATAAATAGTCATCGCCATTACCGCCAATTAAGGTGTCATCACCATCATTTCCATATAATGTGTCTTGCCCATCCCCCCCATTTAGCTCATCACTCCCTTGGTTTCCAGACAATATGTCATTACCTTCATCACCGAAGAATTGGTCATTCCCCTCTTGACCTGTGATCGTATCATTGCCCGCAAGCCCGCTAATGACCTCACCTTCTGCACTCGCTTGAACGACATCGTCATACGGTGTTGCAGCCTGAATTCGGCTTCGCACTTCATCGCTGTCCCATGAAGTACCGTCGGAAAAGTTAATCGCTGTTAAGGCGTAATTAGGGTCATCTTCTTTAAAGAAGCTTTCAACGACGATGCTGTCATCATTGCCAAGAACAAGCTTTAGATCATCACCACTTCGTGTCACATAGCTGGTCTGGGCAGCAATCGACTCATCGAAAACAAGGACATCTTGTCGACCTTCAGTTTCATCATAGGTCGAGATATAGTCAGCACCATCACCCAGGCTATACAGGTAGGTATCATTTCCTGCTCCGCCAAAAATGACATCGTCTCCTTCTCCTCCTGCAATAACGTCATCACCGACATCACCATACAGATAATCATCCCCACTATTGCCATTGATTGCGTCGTTATCATCACCACCATAGACATAATCCTGGCCGTCTCCGGCATCAATAGTGTCGGCACCACTGAACCCATAATAGTGCTTCGAGCCTACGCCGTCCGAGGTGATATGGTCATCACTATCCGTTCCTAGGTTAGTTCCATTGGACAAGTTGTCGACAATGAGAGATAAACTTGAACCATCAGCAAATCGAGCTTCACGGATGTACGAGAAAGTCGTCTGCGACATAGCGATCACATCACTTTCATTCGAGCCATAATTTATCTTAATAAAACTGTCGCTTGTAGGATCTTGAGAAGAAGGTCTCGCATAGGTATAAATATCGCCAGCATTCAAACCACCCTCAAAAGCTAGGATATTGATGCCTTGGGTATCAGTAATATAGATCGTACCGTCACCGGGCTTCACGATAAAGGTATCATTACCCGCGCCTCCGTCTAAGCGGTCTGTACCCGAGCCTCCAGATAAAACGTCATCACCTTTTCCACCCTGGATCTGGTCATTACCTGCGCCGCCATATAATTGATCATCACCTTCACCGCCGTAAAGCCAGTCATGCTGCTCCCCGCCATTAAGACGGTCATTCCCTTCGTCGCCATAGAGAACATCACTACCTTCATCACCATTAATTGTGTCGGAGCCCGTTCCCCCATAAAGCCAGTCAGTCTCACTCCCACCATGAAGCGTATCATTTCCACCATTGCCGTATATTGTATCGACGCCAGCACCGCCTTTTAGGGTATCGTTACCGCTCCATTCTTCTTGGAATTCGACATAATCATCAGCCGTAATTAAGCGCTCTACACCCTCCTTATTGGTATAAGACAGATACTGACCTTCAGCTGTGAAAAAGCCATTGTCGTTGGATTTATCACCTTCGATGTAGTCATCTCCATCACCACCGTCAATCGTATCATCACCCGCTTCACCCAAGATGATATCGTCCCCCTGACCACCATCAATGGTATCGTTATAGCTCAGGCTTTCATCCAGACGGTCAATATGATCTGTGATGGTAAAGATGCGAATATCACCACCTAAACCAGGCTCAGTATAGCGAACACGGTTACCGGCGGAGTCTCCCATAATAAAATCATTGTCGGCACCACCATCAATAACGTCATTACCTTCGCCACCATATATTTGGTCCTCGCCCGCACCACCCGATAGTATGTCGGTGTACTTGCCTGAAGAGATTCGGTCATTTCCGGCCCCCCCGTCGACGATATCTACATCACCGACATCAGTTCCGGCTTCATTGAGCACTTCGCCCGTTTCAGCATCAATATTTATGTAAGGGCCATTGCCAAAGATGAAGTCGATACCTTCTCCACCCGACAAGGTATCGGACCCACTGCCGCCAACCAAGGTATCATTACCCGTTCCGCCAACAAGGTTATCTTTACCAGCATGACCGAATAGCTCGTCGTTACCTTCGCCACCGAGCAGGTCATCATCACCTAGATTACCTTTCAGTACGTCATCTTCTACACCGCCTTTTAGATAATCATTGCCATGACTGCCCCAGAACTCCCAGTCATTGCCGGCGTATCCATCGTTATATAAGTCAGCATCATATAAGCTGGCATCATAGAAAATATTATCTTCAATAGTAGCCGTTCCACCTCTACTGGGAGCCCAGTTGTTAACACCATCGTAGTTATGGCCTGAACCGACGACGATGTCTCCACCTGCGGGGCTTGGTTCAGGTTCGTTGTTTTCAACATTAATACCGAAGCGGGAAAAGTCTGATTGAGCGATGACGTCGACAATATCCCCATTAGCGCCTACGGCTCTAAAGCCTGACACAGTGAGTTGATAGCGATAGGGATCGTTTTCATCTAATGCGTTTTTATATGAGTCTTCTGTACCAGAAACTTTTTCTAGAGCAGTGATGGTTCGACCACCAATTATGAGGGTGTTTATTCCTTCAGTATCTTCAATCCTGTCGTAGCCGTGACCTTGTGTGAAGTGGTAGGTATCGTTGTCTGCTCCGCCGACTAAGAAATCGTTTCCAGTGCCGCCGTGAAGGTGGTCGTTTCCTTTTCCGCCATCTAGAACATCTTCGCCCTCTCTGCCAAATAAAATGTCATCACCGCCATTTCCATATAGGTGATCATGATACTCTCCGCCCTCTAATCCAGAAGTATCATTGTCTTCTGTCCCGAAAGTATATGTATTTACCTTATCTGCGAAGAGGTAGTTTTTAGCTATATCTCCAGTTTGCAAGTCCTTAAAAAGTGCGTATTCAGTCCCCAAGCCGTCCCCATATGGAAGGTTCTCTCGGTTTTGTGAAAGTGTTAGCTCATAAAAATTAAGCCTATCAACCCAATAGGGTTCGGAATAAGTATCTTTAGCATAGCGATCTGATTCCCTGATTTCCGAAGAAACAGCACTTGCCAGTTCAGGGCCCATTAGGATGAATGGCAGATTATTGATCACACTATATCGGGCTAATCGGGCGTCCAGATCAAAGTAACCGGATTGATTAAGCCAGTGCTCTAATTGCTCTCTATCCACTCCTCTAGCATCAGCAACAGTCGAAAAGTGTATGCCCTGACTCAACAGCGTATGATGGAAGTCAATATACCCCTTAAGACCATCTTCTACATTTTCACCTAATATATCCGCTACAGCTTGAAAAACCTCAGAGTATCTTTGAGCTTCGTGAGGAGCGCTGCCCTCTAGTATATGATTAACTTCCACACGACTAATAGTCCCTCCTTCCATCCCCCCCTGATCATTGAGTCTGCCACCGCTAAGTATCGAAAACAGACTAAACGCTAAGGCATCCTTTGCCGGTGTTGTCGCGTCCGGCTGATCATTGTTTGCATTTAAATACTCTAGATAAGAAGCCGTTAATTGGGAACCCGCTTCGAGGAGGAGGGGAAGTCTAGAAAAGTTAAGTCCTGTAGAGAGAGCCCCTATTGCCGCACCAAGCCCGAATACTGTCACCGCTCTCTCAGTCGGGTCAGTTACATCAAGTACCGTTTCTGCAACGTTATCCAGAACCCAATCTCTTAATTCCGTATATTCACTTGATTTAAGGGGGAAGGCCTCAATCAAGGAAATTCCTGGTAATATAGTAAATAATCTCGCCATCGCCTCCATTTCACTGATTTCTTGATCACCACCACCCAATAGGCCATTTGTTCCAGAGCTCAAAGCTTGAACTAACGGCAAAATATCATCCAAATTAAAATAGTGATGGTTGGCTTGAGAATCTATTAATACACTGCCATCCTTCATCTGTAGCTCAATGGTTGCTAAGGAATGAGCATCGAGGAAGAACTCTGCTTCAGTTGATGAGCTAAGTTGATAGTTAGATGTCTGACCTCCGACATGCTCAGAGAGCTGGACGACTAGATCTGAGGGTTCATAATAGTGATAGATATCTGCGTCTGCGAGGAGGTCTTTATCATAATCAGAATGTTTCGAATCTAGACTAGCTTCTCCACCTAAACCATTGAAGGTTAATAGGTCTATTTGATTAGCTGCTAGTTTTCCCTCGCTCACTATTTCGTAAGCAGCATACTGCGCCAAAGCTCCACCAAGACTATGGCCAGTTACAGTCAGTGTGGCAATATCACCAACGTCGAAGTTAATATCATTAAACATTTCAAATATTTGTTGTCGTACACTCTCCCATTGACCGTAGCCCAGGCTGGATACATTCTGATACCAATCTTGGGAACCTTCAGTACCTGCAAAAGCCAATACATAATTTCCCGTACCATCTGAATAAAGGGCCGCTTTAAGTCCCGTTTGTTCTATTGTCCAGATCCCATTCTCAACAAACTCATAACCAAGATGCTTAAGAAACCCACCCCCTGCATCTAACTCATAAGCGCCTTTTGCTGCATAAAATGCTAACTCGAATTCTTCCCTTTCTATCATCAGTCATCTCCTTTGACTTGTTATCACTATCTAAACGTCCTTATCAATATTTTTCGTTTCAAAATAGGCACACACATTGAATAATTTGAGGTGTTGCCTGTACTCCTTATTCTTAATCGGCCTATACCCTCCAGAACCATAAACAACCCGACATCCATCAGGAGCTGTGCTAACTCCACGCCCCCCTACCATATCTATTGGCAACTCTTGCTCTGGTGTTACTAAATAATACAAAGCCCAAGGAGCTCCCTTACCGCTGCCGTGCTGCTCAACAAATAAACCAACATTAGTAGGCGCTATAACAGACGAACCAGCCTTAGACCAAGGACCTAAACAATAGTCCTTTACCTTTAGCGTCCAATCTTTACGACCTAACCACCAAACGCCAACTCCAGGACATGGTTTATACTGCGTCATATAAGAAAAATACCCATCAAAATATGGATAGTACAATGCAGTACCATTAATTGAATTAACAACATCAGGCTCGGAACTTAGTTCTTTGTAGCTAACACCATCTGCATTAACTAACTCTACACTGTCAAACTTCTCTCCAGTCGAACTTAACTTCACTATGAACCCATCTTCCCTTAACAGTTCCCTGATTCCTTTGCGCTGTTTAGATTTACCTGGCCTCGAGTAGTATCCACACCTAACGGCTGAACGTAATCGTCCATTCAGTTCAGAACCTCGCCGAGAAACAATCTTAAAATTTCTAGGTTGATATTCGAACTCTAGCGGCTCTGAAGAAGGCCATGAAGAGACAAATAGAGTGTCATTGGAAAAGCAATATCGACGGAGCTTCCTCTTTTGACTTTGGGTATCTACCAATTTCGTATAAGAGCCATCCGTAACATTCACAAGGTATAAAGCTTTTTCGTTTTCAATCTCTGCCATGGTGACTATTTCATTGTCACTTACCCAGTAGATGCCTCCGTGTCCTGACCGTGCACTCCATCCGAATTGATCAACCTTGATATCCTCAAACTCAGTAAAGAAGCTGTCATCAGGTAAATACTGAACATCTGTGCTGTAATAGCGAGACAACTCCAAAGTTCCATAAATACCAATTGGTGCGATTGATAAGATCGTTATTTTCTTAAGCCATTTAAGTAATACTCTTAACATTTACCAGACCTCCTACCCAAGCCGACAGAACTAGCCTCCAACAAAAGCACTAAGCCCAACCCAAATCCCAACAAAAAATAAAATCATAAGAGATAAAACCAGAAGAATGGTGTACACAATTGATGCCTTAAAAGCCTTCCAATAGCTTTCCCTAAAAATCCATTTAGCAAGCAACACCTCTGTCGCAAAGCCAATCAGTGCACTCAAATTTGAATAGTTTTCCACGTAGAGGCCTATAGGCTGCTCCATGCCGTAAATGACTTGGGTCGTTGCAACATAAAGCACCTGGAAAACCACTCCAAGCAGAATCAAGAGCACCCAGAAGTAGGCATACTCTTTGAATATGGCGTTTTCAAAAACGATTACCTTCTTGGTCACCCAAGCATAAAGAACGGGCGCTAATATAATTGCTAGCAAACCAACGACAAGATAGGTGAGAAATGCGACTAATATACCCATATTTTCTTCCTTAAAATTTTCAATTCATTCCGTTATCGGTCGTTAATACTAAGCCACCGCAGCGACTAAGCGTTCAAGCTCTTTGATTCGACTCGCCTTTTGCTTAACGAGTATTTCTTCGTGAATCTTTAATACAATACTTTTTAAGAGTTCCGTTGTGGTTTCTATCTGAGCCCTAGCTTTAAGCACCTCTATCTCTTCAGCCACGTAACGCCCTTTTAGTGATATTCTTTTATTCGCTCGACCTTTTGCCAAATCACTCTTAAGCAAAGGTAGTAAATCCTTGGGCGCAATCGAGTTCTCATAAAAAGCATGAATGTAGTATTTAATCAGGCTAGGAATAAAATCAGCACTAGCTCCGAGACTATCGCTAGCCAAGTTTAGGACATCAACTAAGTGAGAGGGCACTCGGCCTTCCACTGATTTACGCTGCTTATCTAACTGCTTCTTAATAGCTGGAGTAGATTGATGAGGAATCGCAGCAACACTATCGCAGGCATCACAAACACCCGCCAATATGTTCTTAACACTACCACTGTCATCACTAAAGGGGACGTCTCTCAACTTAAACGTGGAATTTTGTACTGACTCACAGGTATGACAAAGAACCTTTCCCACATCACCCTCTTTTAATATTTTCATAACTGGCCTCATTGATGCACACTTATAAACACAGCATTTGGTTCTATAAAAAACCACTTTATATACCATGACTGGCGCCGATACCGAGTCTTAATAAGGTGCACATTTATACTTTGATCTTTATGATGCGGACTGACCTCGTAGTCGTCTCCTCGAGTATGCTTAATGATTTCTGCTAGCTCTTCGATCGAAACATCACCTACTTCCAACAAGTTCTTAATCTCGATATTGTTTCTGGCTTCATGCAAAACATTTCCATCATATATACATTGCAGGATCCGCTTTTTAACGTCCTTGAACTTATTCATTGCCCCCTCACAGAATAATTGTACGACATTATACGTACCTATATCAATTCCTGGTATCTGTGTCTGAAAAGCTGTCAGACCTACTTCCCAGGCCTACCCGATCCTCTATTCTCGACTCTTCGACCCATACGCCTTTCAATCTCATCTACAAACTTTCCTGTGCCTGTTAGTTGACACCGCTCCACTGCGACTCCTAAATCATTCTTTGCTTCAATCAAGACCTCCAAATAGTGCTGGTCATCTTCATCACACAAAAACGCTGCCGTCTTATCATGTCCTCGCTGGACAATATGATGAGGGCAGCTTGACACTATCAGGCGCTTTCCTCTCGGCATAGCTCACCTCCTTGTTTGCTATACAGACTGAATCAAAAGACTTCACATCTATTTTCTGTATTTAAAAATTAAATGTGACACCTTTTTCTTCAAAGGATCGATAGAATAAAAAAGTTACTTGCGAGCTGGAGTTGTAGGTACAACCATTATGGGAAATTAGTTATAGCAGATGCAGGTCAACAAAGAGATAAACAAACCTATTAAGTAATTCTCAAAATTACCCATTCAAAGTGCGCAGAGCATATTCTGGGTCTTTGTCTAGCAAACGAAGCAAAGCTCTCGCGGGACCTGTTGGATAACGCCGCCCCTGTTCCCAATTTTCTAATGTACGCTTACTGACACCAATGAGTCCTGCGAAACGGGTTTGAGATAAGCCAATTTTTTCACGAATCGCCTTAACTTCAGGCTCTTCAAATTTAAAGTTACGCGATGTGCCCGCTTTACCTTCAACTATATCATCCATTTCCTGAACGCTCGCCAGCAGTTCACTAAAGTCATTATCTTTCATATCATTTACCACCTCTCTACAATGGTTTTTAATATCGCCAATTGATCTGAAGTTAAGCTTTCTTGTTTACCCTTTGGATAAACATACAGCATACGAATTTGTTCATCGCTTACCACCCAATAGTAAATAACTCGCACACCACCACTTTTACCTGCAGACTTAAGCTTCCAACGGATCTTACGCAAACCTCCAGAACCTCTAATCAGGTCACCAAGGTCAGGCCGATTAACCAGCGTTTCTTGTAGCTCTCGATATTGTTCATCAGGCATCAATTGCTTAATGAGTTTGGTAAATACGCTTGTTTCAATAATAACCATAAACACAACTATACGCCACTGACGTATTCTGACATTAAATTAAACAGATTAAAAGATAAGATGCCTATAACGACTACCTCTCTCCCAAACTCTCTTGCTTATACCTCAACAAAGGCGATAAAAAGTACTCTATCAAGCGCCTCTTCCCTGTCTTCACTTCAGCCATCACCGACATCCCCGGTGACAGTTTCACTTCTCTACCTTCTACCACTAATTGCTCTTTGGCCAAGGCTACCCGAGCACTATAAACCAAGCCCAAATTCTCATCTTGTATCGCATCGTCAGAAATGCTCTTAATCTCTGCATCAATCAAACCGTACTTGGTGAAGTTAAAGGTATCGACTTTGACTTCAGCTTTCTGCCCTTCTTGCACAAAACCGATGTCTTTATTAAGAATCATCACGTCCACTTCCATTTTGCTTTGGTCCGGTACAATCACCAAGAGTGCTTGGGCGGGTGTGACTACGCCTCCAATAGTATGGACTGCTAATTGCTGCACTTGACCATCTATTGGTGAAACGATTGCTTGTTGCTGGTTTCTCTGTTTTGCTTTGACGAGTTCTTGCTTTAGGCCTTCTAATCTCAGTTCAAATTCTTGCTTTTGCGAGAGCGTTGCTAACTGCTGTTCTGCCAGTAATGAGTGGGTTTGTTTTTCGATGGCAAGTATTGAGCTATCCAGTTGCTTGAATCGGGCTTGTTGTACTTTCAAGTCTTGTTCTTGTTCGATTAGCTCTTGCTTGAGTTCTAGGTATGGAAGCTTTGAGCCGTAGTCTTTTCGGTGGAGTTGTTCGAGCGCATCGACTCGTTCGGCCAGTACGGGTATGACTCTTTCTTTTTTCGTTGCTTCCGCTTCGACCATTTGTTGTTCTGCTTGGAGCTTTTGTCTTTCAACTTCCAGGGATGAGAGCTTGGCGTTAAGTTCGGTTTTCTGTTGTACGAGAAGGTTTTGGTGGCTCGTCGATTTTAACGGGGCCAAAGCCTGCGAACCTACTCCCTTTAAAACTAAACTCAGCCAATGATCGAAGTGCGATAGCCTTTCAATATTCATTGATAGTTCGGCAATCTCGTGTGCTAAACGATCTACATCGGCCTGTGTTTGCGTGCTGTCTAGCGTTATGAGCGGCTCACCTTGTTTGACGCTTTGCCCTTCTCTGACGTGAATCGCTTTGATCTTTCCCGCTTCTAAGGGCTGAATATGTTTGATGTGTTCGCTTGGAATCACTTTACCTTGCGCAACCGCAACAATATCAATCTTGCCAAAGTAAGCCCACACACAGGCAATAGTGAATAGTATTACGATTGCCCAGATAATGGCTCTGCCGGCTGATGAGGCTGGGGTTTGTTCTACTTCAATAGCAGCCGGTAAGAACTGGTACAGTTCTTTATGCGAGACTGACTGATCTTTATGAAGGAAAGCAAACAGCCCTTTCTTTGTTTTTTCTTCAGAGACATCACCCACAGGGAGTTGAATTGAGGAGCTCATTCCACACCTCCATCTGTTTCACTTTCCATCTGATTAGCTGTGGATGTTTTCGGCTTGGAGACTATCTTCGCCTTAGGTAAATTCATCGCTAGTTTATTCGTGGGCTTAGCTGTTTTACCTTCGTCTTTTTTGACCTCGCGAATGCTAGGAATATGACTTTGATGGCTATGTAGCTTGGCATAGTAGCCATTCAGCTCGAGCAATTCATCATGGCTTCCGCTTTCAACAATTCGCCCGGTTTCAATGACGATAATTCTGTCTGCTGCACGAACGGTTGATAGACGATGAGCGATAATAAATACCGTTCTGTCTTTGCATATCGAGCGCATATTGTCTTGAATGATACGCTCAGACTCATAATCCAAGGCACTGGTCGCTTCATCAAAGATCAGAATGCGGGGGTTGGTAATGAGCGCTCTGGCAATAGCGATACGTTGCTTTTGCCCTCCTGATAATGAAGCGCCTTGCTCGCCCACCACGGTGTCGTAACCTTCTGGAAGTTGTAGAATGAATTCATGTGCACCTGCTAAGGTTGCGGCTTCGATCACTCTATCCATGCTCATGCTTGGGTCTGCCAAGGCGATATTGTCTTTGACTGAACGGTTAAATAGAACGTTTTCTTGAAGCACCACGCCTATCTGTCTGCGTAGCCATGCCGGGTCAACCTGTGCGACATCGACACCATCAACCAGCACTCTGCCTGACTCGGGCACATATAGCCTTTGCACGAGTTTGGTTAAGGTACTTTTGCCTGAACCTGAGCGACCAACAATGCCTATCACTTCTCCGGGCGAAACTTCCAAGCTTAAATCTTTGAGTATTTCAGGTCGATCTGGCTGATAGCGGAAGGTAATATGTTCTAGTGACACCTTGCCTTTCAAGTCAGGCAGCGTTGTTCTGTTTGGGTTATGACCAGGTTCTGCCGGCGTATTAAGAATATCCCCCAAGCGCTCTAATGAAATGCCTGCTTGCTGGAAGTCTTGCCAGAGTTGAACGAGCCTCAGAATCGGTGCACTGACTCGGCCTGCGAGCATATTGAATGCGATCAACTGCCCGACACTCAAGGAGCCTGCAATCACCAGTGTTGCACCCACCCAAAGGATTAATACTGTAACTGCCTTGTTAATAAAGCCCGCCGTTTGGCTGGCGATATTGCCTAGGTTCATCGCCTTGAAAGAGGACGACACATAAGCAGCTAGTTGCTCTTCCCAACGACGTTGCATTTGAGGCTCGACAGCCATCGACTTAAGCGTTTCAACGCCTGAAATGGACTCGACCAAGAAAGCCTGGTTCTCTGCTCCGTGCTTGAACTTTTCGTTTAGGCGGTTTCTAAGAACTGGCGTGATTGTCGCCGATAGAATCACATAAAGGGGAATCGAACCTAACACTATCCATGTGAGGGTTGGGCTGTAGTAGTACATCACCACAAAAAAGATCACGGTAAAAAGGATATCGATAATCAGCGTTAAAGCAGAGCCAGTAATAAACTCACGAATGGTATCCAACTCTCGAACTCTGGCTACAGTATTCCCCACTTGCCGTGCATTAAAGAATGATATGGGCAGACGCAAGAGATGGTTATATAACTGCGACCCTAAGGTCACATCAACCCGATTGGTGGTATGCGAGAAGACGTAGGTTCGAAGGCCATTCAAAATCACATCGAATAAGGAAACGACGATTAAACCGAAGCACAATACATCGAGCGTAGTTAAGCCCTGATGGACGAGTACTTTGTCGATAATCACCTGAAAGAACAACGGCGTAATTAGTGCAAATAACTGAATAAAGAAGGAGGCAACCAAGACCTGCATCAAGATCTTTTTGTACTTGATAATAGCGGGGATAAACCAGGAAATATCAAATTTACCGTTCATACCTGGCAGGAGTGAACGTCGAGTAATTAGAATAATTCTGCCATTCCAATAATCTTCGAATTCACTAAGAGTGAAGACTTGTGGTTTTTCAGAACCAGGCACTTGAACAAGAACCTTTTCATCTGCGACTTTGGCAAGAATAAAGTACTCACCATTTTTACTCAGGCCTATCGCAGGTAAGGCCATCTTTTCTAACTTAGCGATGTCTGCTTTTGTTAGTGAAGCTTTAAGTTTTAGGTGTCTAGCAGCACGAACGATATCTTTATCATTCAGACAAGAGGCCGAGTTTTTAGCTTCGGATGAAGGTTCATTAGTACCAAAGTAATGACGAATCTGCTCTGGATCTGCAGCGACTTGGTGATAACGTGCTATTGATACCAGGCAAGCTAAGCCCGTATCAACGGATGAAGACTTTCCAGCCTCATTTGAAGCATGACTAGACAAAACGATTTCCTTATCGGCGGCATTCAATCTCTTCACATATTAATAAAAAGACAAAACACCAAACAGTTGTACCTACAACCTTCCAACAAAAAATCTTAAAAGAAGTCTTTAACCATTCCCAGGCGTACAGCATTCGATGCTAGCCGAGGGTTACTCGCAGCCCATTCGTAGTTGATGATGTAGTCTTTATCTTTTAAGCCCGGGCACTGGGCGTTTAGGTCGACGTGGCTTTCTGGGAACATTTGAAAGATCCAGAGGCATTCGTTCTTTTGCTTATAACGAAACCAGAGTACGACATCGCCTTTACGAGAAGAGTCATTGTAAGTGCGAAACTTCAGGCGGCTGGATGTCCGGAAGCTGACATCCTCAACTCTAAGGCCCTGATCATCGAAGTAAAAGCCACCGTTTTTGAGGTAAACCGGCGTTAAGGCAATAGTTATGATGACCATGGCGCCAAGCCAGGCGCTGCGGATTAGGTTCTTTTTAGTTATTTTCATTATCGATAAGACTAAACGTTGTTATTGTGCCTTTAAGCGTAGCAACGATTAGCCTATGTCGCAATATTCCGCCTACTCTTCAGCAAAACATGAGTAGGTTTCAAAGGCTTCGAAGTGATCTTTGGGGATCGAATACAATAAGCTGGCGAGGTCATCGCAGCGGTTGATCCAGTCGCTACCTACTTTTTTGGCCGCATCTCGCATAGACCATTGCAAAGCCTTCAACTTATCCAGCACAGTTTCTAGCAGTAGCGCGACAACCTCAAGCTCTTCACACTCTCTAGCATTATGCTCAACCTCCAAGCAATCGGCCGCCTCACTGAGCCAACGCCGAACCTCTGAATCCCATAAACCTGAATTACGGTAGAGTTCCTCCAGGCCTGTGATGATCAACATGGAACGCTCTGTCTGTGCAATACTTTGCACCTCTCGCATCCCTACAGCACATTGCTTTGCAAGTTCCAACCAATGCACCATAAAACGCTGCTGCACCACCAAGTAACGTGATAGTTTGGGCATAAACTCTATGGGGATAACTTGAGCAAGGCCCTGGGCATTCTTACGCAGCATCTCGACGACGGCATGACATATATCACGATCAACCGCCTCTGATTCAGCCTGAATTAAAGGAATTAACTGAGAAGGCCCATAACCTCTCGGACGCAATTTTTTTCGATAGGCTTCATCAAGCATAACAGCAAGACCAACAACCTGTGCATCGAGACTATGCTTATCTCCGATAATGCCTTGCGGCCAGCCTGAACCGTCTTTACGTTCTTTATGCTCTTTGACTGCACGCCCTACCCGCTCGGACAGATTAGGTATATTTTCAAGAAACTCGCCCCCCAAAGACAACTGCTGCACATACATTTGTCGCTTTTCGCTATCGGGAAGCTTGTCAAAAATGGCAGCAATATCAGGGTCAATATTCAAGAAGCCTGCATCATGCATTTGTGTTGCGGTGAAGACAACTTCCATATCTTCATCATTGAGTCCAAGCTCAAGCGCAATGAGTATTGCAAAACCGGTAGCACTTTGAGTTGAATTAAAACGGGGCGATAAGCGATCTGCAAAAACTGTCAGCTTTTGAGATAGCAGTGGATAAGCACTGATTAAACCACACTGTCGAACCAGTTCCTTGGTTAAATCCATGCGATCCAAGCCCTTCAAGACCTTATTCTGTGCCTTACGAATCGAGTCAAACAATTCACTAGGTGATACGGTACTCGCCAAGCTAACTTGCAGTTCTATGGGAAGTTCCAGCTGAAAGCGCGCAATCTTATTGGCAACGTCTTCAGTGAGGTAGGTTCCTTTGGGTACAACTGTTGCCCCACGGTTATTACATATGTCTTGCGTCGTTAAAACCGGGTTATATTTATTAATTTCTACCAAGTGATCAGCATAAGGGTTCCGCTCTGAATACTGGTCCATATTAATAACGCTCCATTCAAGTCGTGCCACCCGCTTGGCAGGTGTATCTACAGCCAAAAGATAAATATAGATTTATCACATTTTTAAACTTTAAGCATTTGAAAAATATAATTTTTTCAAATTCTATTAGTATTATT
>NZ_LWFZ01000499.1:0-229 GCF_001635225.1 Oleiphilus sp. HI0086 | reverse complement strand
TTCCAGGCGTTGCCTCGAAGATATTGCGCCCTATTAGTGACAAGAATATTGAAGTTGACATGATTGTACAGAATGTTGGCTTGGATAAAAAAACTGACTTTACCTTTACGGTTCATAGAAATGACTATAAAAAGGCGAAAGCGGTATTAGAAGAAGTATGTGAGAAGCTTGGTGCTGAGAGGACTGCAGGTGATAACGATATTGCAAAAGTATCTATCGTCGGTGTAGG
>NZ_LWFZ01000498.1:0-216 GCF_001635225.1 Oleiphilus sp. HI0086 | reverse complement strand
CTTGGCTTCCCATTTATCTTCCGTGGTGCGTTGGATGTTCGTGCAACAGCTATCAATGAAGAGATGAAGCTGGCTGCTGCTAAAGCACTTGCTAATCTAGCAAAAGAGCCTGTAACTAAGGAAGTTCTAGACGCTTACGGTGTGGATTCAATGGAATTCGGTAAAGAGTACATCATTCCAAAAGCGACAGATTCCCGTTTGTTGGGTATTGTATCT
>NZ_LWFZ01000497.1:0-263 GCF_001635225.1 Oleiphilus sp. HI0086 | reverse complement strand
CTAAAGGCATGGCAGCAAATATCGGTATAGGCTAATTCTATGCAGCCTTCGGGTGCCGAAATCGCTTTTTGCTGATGAACCGATACTGCGAGAAAGTCATTTCTGATGCCACGAAAGACCTGATCTGAAGCAGCATGTTCGGTGAGAGATATTGGGATAGTGCCCATCTCGTAATTTTCTTTGTCATCAATAATTTCACGTCCCAATGCTTGGGCAGCTAACTGAAAACCAAAACAAGATGCAAATACAGGGGTTTCATTTTC
>NZ_LWFZ01000496.1:0-437 GCF_001635225.1 Oleiphilus sp. HI0086 | reverse complement strand
AACGTTTGATGAACAACAGGGCATTGCGATAGCTCATCAACAGGTTCAAGTTGACTACTTGCTTGGGAGTAACCTGTTCGTTGGTGATACCTTAAGAGGTCAGCAAACTGGCAAAAATTCACCTTACCTAAGTGCAGGCAGTTACAGTTCTCACCTGATTCACTTTGACCCACTAGGCACCTCGAGCGGTAAAGAGACCAAGCAATTAATTGAGTTTGATAGTGACATTGTTGCGATCATCCTCAACGGTAAAAAACTCAATGCGTCGGACAATATATTTGGTGGTACGGGGGCCAATTACGAGACATCAACTTCTCGAAAGTGGGAAAGTAACGATTTTCTAACATTTACTAGCTCCCAGTCGATACTGGTTGATCGCGCAACGGTAGGTCGCTACTGGATTGATGATGCGCGCATCATTACCCAAAGCGTATCAG
>NZ_LWFZ01000495.1:0-453 GCF_001635225.1 Oleiphilus sp. HI0086 | reverse complement strand
AGAAGTAGCGACGGTTTATCTATATAGCTCCCGGGTTTTTCATATAAAAGACCAATCGTCCAAAGCAAGCCGCTTACTTGACCAACTTGAGCGTATTTTATCTTTAGGTGACTATCAGCGCTTTAATAGCCAAGTAGTTCACGAAAAAATGCGCCAGGCGTTTCGTAGCGGTTCTTTCTCAGTTTGTAAGCACATTTTCGAAAAGTACCACTTAGATGAGTTCATCAATAAAGGAGTTTGGCAGAAATCCGGGCAATATGAAGAGCACCGGGAAAGAGGTGCACTGGCTGCCGTATATTTTTTGATATCTAAAGGTCGCTTTAAACAAGCAAGCGACTTGCTCGAAGATATCGCCCAGTTGCTAGACCGGAACAATATCACCTCACGAGTATTGATAGCACGCTGCAATATCGCCATGATTGCCTTTAGGCAGGGTAACACTGATGCGGCGAT
>NZ_LWFZ01000494.1:0-286 GCF_001635225.1 Oleiphilus sp. HI0086 | reverse complement strand
GCTTGAGGATGAGCTCGAATCAAGCCCCCCAAACCAGCACTCTCGAGCTCATCCTCAAGCATCTCACGTATACAGCTTTCATTTTCGAGATTCAGCGCTTTTGTTAGAAGCTGCCTGGCTTTCTTATGCGAAAACGAACGAATTACCCACTTAACCTTGGGAATATTAAAGGCACTCATACTTAGTGTATTGATCCCCATTCCAAGTAGTAAAATAACCGCTACAGGGTCAGAGGCCATTTCACCACACAAAGACACCTTAAGTCGACGGGATTGAGCAGTACATA
>NZ_LWFZ01000493.1:0-11055 GCF_001635225.1 Oleiphilus sp. HI0086 | reverse complement strand
GGTTTCGATACAGCTGAGGTTGACGATATCGTCATGGGCTGCGTTACCGCTGTTGGCGACCAAGGTGCTGATATCGCAAAAACTGCAGCATTGGCTGCAGGATGGAATGATGATGTTGCAGGTGTTGTCCTTAATCGCTTTTGCGCATCGGGGCTCGAGGCGGTTAACACCGCTGCAATGAAGATTCGTTCAGGTTGGGAAAATCTCGTGGTCGCTGGGGGTATCGAGTCTATGTCACGAGTCCCGATGGGGAGCGATGGTGGTGCTTGGGCAATGGACCCCGAAACGAACTTTAAAACGGGTTTTATGCCGCAGGGCATTGGTGCAGATTTGATCGCTACCTTGGGTGGATACTCCCGTGAAGACGTCGATGCCTTTGCTATGCGTTCGCATCATAAAGCAGCGGCGGCTTGGGAACGCGGCTCTTTCGAAAAATCTGTGGTGCCGGTCGTTGATCGTAATGGTATCGAAATTTTAGCGAACGATGAGTTGGTTCGGGCGGATGCATCCATGGAGACCTTGGGTAAGTTAAAAGCTTCGTTCCAGATGATGGGCGAGATGGGCTTTGACGGTGTTGCTCGTCAGCGTTATCCGCAAGTTGAGTCAATCAATCACATCCATTCACCTGGTAACTCCTCGGGTATTGTTGATGGTGCTGCAGCTGTCTTAATTGGTAGTGAGGCTGCTGGTAAAAAATTCGGTATGAAACCACGGGCTCGTATTGTTTCTACAGCTGTTGTTGGAACTGACCCGACGATTATGCTCACAGGTCCTGCGCCCGCTGCACGAAAAGCACTTAAAGTAGCTGGCATGGACGTTAAGGACATCGACTTGTTCGAGGTGAACGAAGCATTCGCCTCTGTGGTCATGCGCTTTATGGACGAACTAGAAGTGAGTGAAGAAAAAGTAAATGTTAATGGCGGTTCAATCGCGATGGGTCACCCTTTAGGCGCAACAGGAGCAATCATTTTGGGTACGTTACTAGATGAGCTTGAAGCTCGTGACCTAAAGACTGGCCTAGCGACCTTGTGTGTCGGCGGTGGCATGGGTATCGCAACGATTATCGAAAGAGTTTAAGAGGAGAACGGCCGTGAGTATAAATAACAACACGAATTCAGTGATTGTAGAAAAAGATCAAGACAATATCGTTCACTTTATTCTTGATAAGCCCAATTCCGGTGCCAACTTAATGGACCAGGAATTTACAGACTCCTTATGCGCAGCAGTCGAACAACTTCGTGATGAAGACTTCGCAGGTGTGCTATTCCGTTCAAATAAGTCGACTTTCTTTGCCGGTGGCAACCTTGATGACCTCTATGCAACTACACGTCAAAATGCCTCGGTTCTGTATAAAATGGTTGACCGCCTAAAACTGGCAATGCGAGAGCTAGAAACATCTGGTAAGCCGGTTGTTGCTTGTATCAACGGCGCTGCACTTGGGGGGGGGTGGGAGCTTGCGCTTTCGTGTCATTACCGTGTCGCTTTAAGCAAAGGTGTGACGCTAGGTCTACCTGAAGTGACGCTTGGCTTGTTGCCTGGTGGTGGCGGTGTTGTCCGTATGTCTCGTCTCTTAGGCCTTCAGGCGGCATTGCCGTTTTTGACCGAAGGTAAACAGCTCAAACCTGAGAAAGGTAAAGATCTTGGTTTGATCAATGAAATTGTCGATGCACCTGAAGAACTAGTTTCTTCGGCTATTGCTTGGATTAAAGCCAACCCTAAAGCCCAACAACCTTATGATGTAAAAGGCTATAAAGTGCCAGGAGGAAAACCTTCAACGCCTGCCTTAGCGAAGATGTTACCGATTGCACCCGCAATGATGCGCGAAAAAACCAAAGGCACCATGCCAGCTCCTGAGTCGATTCTCTCGGTAATGGTTGAAAGCCTACAAGTTGATGTCGACTCGGCAATGCGCATTGAGACACGATATTTCGTTGAGCTGGTTTGTAGCCAGGTAGCGAAGAATATGATCGGTACTTTCTGGTATCAACTCAATGAAATCAAGGCGGGGGCAGCGCGTCCTGATGGCGTAGAAGCGTCAAAGGTGAGTAAGGTGGGAATTTTGGGCGCCGGTATGATGGGTGCAGGTATTGCCTATTCATCAGCAGCTAAGGGCATTGAGGTCGTGTTAAAAGATGTTTCAGTAGAAAATGCTGAAAAAGGTAAAGAGTATTCTCGGAAGATCCTTGATAAGAAAGTGAAAAAAGGACGCTTAAGCAGTGATAAGCGTGATGCTGCCATGAACGCCATCCTGGCGACCGATAATGCGCAGGACTTGAAAGGCTGTGACCTAGTCATTGAAGCTGTATTTGAAGACAGAGGTCTAAAAGCAAAGGTCACACAGGAAGCTGAAGCGCATTTAGAGTCATCAGCTGTATTTGCTTCGAATACCTCTACCTTACCCATTACTGGTCTTGCGGAAGCCTCTAAGCGACCAGAGAACTTTATTGGCCTTCATTTCTTTTCGCCAGTCGACAAAATGCCGCTGGTAGAAATCATCTGTGGTGACAAGACCTCAGATGAAACACTGGCCAAAGCTTATGACTACGTTTTGCAAATTGGTAAAACGCCAATCGTAGTTAATGACAGCCGTGGATTCTTCACTTCCCGTGTTTTCGGCACTTTTGCAAACGAAGGGATCGCCATGTTGGGTGAAGGGATACCGGCCGCAGCGATCGAAAATGCAGCCTTCCTGGCAGGTTTTCCGGTAGGACCGTTGGCAGTGACCGATGAAGTTAGCATGACCTTGATGGAAAAGATTCGTAAGCAAACGATTAAGGATCTTGAAACGGAAGGCAAACCTTATCTGGCGCACCCAGCCGATGAAGTTGTAAATAAGATGCTTGCGCTAGAACGTGCAGGAAAACTTGCGGGTGGTGGTTATTACGATTATCCGGCTCAAGGTAAAAAACACTTATGGTCAGGTCTAAAGGATAAGTTCGAACAACCCGACCGTGAAGTTAGTGTTGATGAGATCAAAGATCGCCTGCTTTACATTCAAGCGATTGAGACTGTCCGCTGCGTCGAAGAAAAAGTACTGACCAGCGTTCGAGACGCTAATATCGGCTCCATCATGGGAATTGGTTATCCGGTCTGGACGGGCGGCATCTTGCAGTTTATCAACCAAACAGGCTTAGAGTCTTTTATTGAAAGGGCCGAAGCCTTGCATCAGCAATGCGGTGAGCGATACGAAGTCCCTCAACTGCTTAAAGATATGGCCCGAGACAATTTGACGTTCAAAGACTAGCTAAATCTATATCAACCAGTTTGTGAGGTTTTGGGCCTCACAAGCTTTGAATAATTCTAAGAAAGGTAGAAAAAGATGATTAAACGAACAGTATTTGAATCTGAACAAGAAATGTTTCGCGATGCGTTTAAGAAGTTCCTTGAAGCTGAAGCTGTGCCTCACCACGAGCAATGGGAGAAAGACGGTCAGGTATCTCGTGAACTATGGAAGAAGGCTGGTGAACACGGCTTTTTAAGCCCAACTGTCCCAGAAGCATACGGCGGTGTTGAAGGTGACTTTCGTTTCAATGCGGTGATCGATGAAGAAGTTGCTAATTACGGCTTAAGTGGTATCGGCTTTGGCTTGCACTCAGACATCGCGGTGCCTTACATCATGGCTTACGGTTCCGAAGAGCAAAAGCAAAAGTACCTGCCGGGTTGTGTTGATGGTTCAATTGTGACCGCGATTGCCATGACAGAGCCTGGCACCGGTTCTGACTTACAAGGTGTGAAAACCAATGCTGTGTTAGACGAGTCAGGCGAGTTCTATACACTCAATGGTTCTAAGACCTTTATCACTAATGGACAGTTAGCAGATTTAATTATCGTGGTGGCTAAAACTAACCCTGAAGCTGGCGCAAAAGGTACGAGCCTTCTGTTAGTTGAGGCAAACTCACCCGGCTTTGAAAAAGGCACCAATCTTCATAAGATCGGTATGAAGGCACAGGATACGTCAGAGCTATTCTTCCAGGATGTAAAAGTCCCAAAAGAAAACGTGCTAGGTGCTGAAGGCATGGGCTTTATCTACCTTATGCAGGAGCTACCACAAGAGCGGCTATCGGTAGGCTTAAACGCGATCGCTAGTGCAGAGTCGATTCTTGAGCAAACAGTCGCATACGTTAAAGAGCGTAAAGCCTTCGGCCGTGAAATAGCATCGTTCCAGAACACCCAGTTTAAGCTTGCCGAAATGTCAGCAACCTTGACGATGGCGCGTGTATTTGTCGATAAATGCTTAGAGCTGCATATTAATAAGCAACTAGATGTGGTGACCGCAGCGAAGCTTAAATTATTGACTACCGAGATCCAGTGCGATGTGATTGACGAGTGTTTACAGCTACATGGTGGTTACGGCTACATGTGGGAGTATCCGGTTGCGCGCGCTTACGCAGATGCGCGTGTTCAGAAGATCTATGCTGGTACAAATGAAATCATGAAGTTGATTATCGGCCGCTCGATGGTCTAAAGGAAGTAGGGGTAAGTAATGTCACAACCACTCAAGGGAATTAAGATTCTCGACTTTACCACCTTATTACCGGGCCCTTATGCAACGCAATTGTTGGCAGATATGGGCGCAGAGGTTGTAAGAGTAGAGTCACCTACGCGACCCGATCTACTAAAGCTCTTGCCGCCAATGGTAGGTAAGGTTTCTGCCTCGCACGCCAGCGTTAATCGCAATAAGAAAACGATTGCTGTTGATTTAAAGCATGAGAGTGCAAAAGAGATCGTTCATAAGTTGGTGAGTGAGTTTGATATTGTGATTGAGCAATTCAGACCAGGTGTTATGGCGCGTCTAGGTCTGGATTATGAGGCCTTGGTAAAGTTTCAGTCTAAATTAATCTATTGCTCGATCACAGGCTATGGTCAAACAGGGCCCTTAAAAGATCGGGCAGGGCATGATATTAACTATTTGGCTTTGTCGGGCTTAGCCAGTTTCTCTGGCAGAAAAGAAACCGGTCCCACTTTATCTGCAACACAGGTTGCCGATATTGCAGGTGGTTCACATCATGCCGTAATGGCGATTCTTGCCGCAGTGATTGAACGTGCTTCTACTGGAAAAGGCCAGCACCTGGATATCAGTATGAGTGATGCGGCCTTGGCGCTGAACACGATGTTCGGCGCCAACGCGCTAGTCAGTGGCAAGGACCCAGCGTGTGGCGAAGAGATGCTCAACGGTGGTTTATTCTACGACTACTACCAGACGGCAGATGGCAAGTATATTTCGGTCGGTAGCCTGGAACCAAACTTCGCGATGGTTTTGCTATCTACCCTAGGTTTGACAGCTTACCAGAATAAGATTGCCGACCAACGAGCCGAAACCCAAACAGAAATCAAGGCAGCAATTGCAGCAAAAGTGATCGAAAAAGACCAAGCTCACTGGAATGACGTCTTTGGCAACTTAGATGCTTGTGTAGAACCTGTATTGAGTATCAACCAGGCTGCAGCGCACCCTCACTTCATAGCGCGGGGCATGATTACCACCGCTGTAGATGAGACAGGCAACGAGATTCAACAAATAAATAGCGCATTGCCATTTAAGTCTGAAGGCATAAAGCAAGCAGGGAGACCTTTGGGGGCAGATACCTCAGATGTATTAAAGTCTTTGGGCTATAGTGATGAGCAAGTTCAGGGGCTTAGAGAGGGGAAGTGTGTTAAGTAAGCATATATCTCGCTGTGAACCTGACTCGTGCTAACCTGCCAGCGAGCCGTGGAAGGCTCTGCCTACAGCTGAGGCTAAGTCGGGGCCTTGCTCAATAACGCAATCAGCGCTTCAATCTCACTTAATTTCTCTTCTGCGTTCTTGGCCTCAAGCTCAAACTTAAGTTTTGTGGCGCCTTCTAGCTTGTACTTTATCGGGTTCTTTTGCACTAGCTGAACGATGGCCAAGGGGTCGACTTTCGTGTCTTTTGAAAACTCAAAACTACCGGAGGTCTCGCCTGCGTCGATTTTATCGATGCCAACAGGATCGGCTTTGAGCTTCAGCTCTGTTTGACGCATTAGGTTTTTCACAGCGTCAGGTAACATACCGAAGCGGTCAATCATTTCGACTTGAATGTCTTTTAGGCCGTCCTTATCGGCAGCGTTAGCAATACGTTTATAGAGTACTAAACGCATATGTACGTCTGGTAAATATTCGTCAGGAATAATTGCGGGAATACGCAGGTTCACCTCGGTGCCATGCATTGGGTTCTCAAGGTCGAGCTCTTTTCCTTGTTTAAGCGATTTAACGGCTTGATCTAGCAAGTCCATATATAGGGTAAAACCGATATTCTGAATCTGGCCGCTTTGTTCTTCACCTAATAGTTCACCTGCACCACGTATCTCTAGGTCGTGCGTTGCCAACATGAAGCCCGCCCCAAGTTCTTGCGAGGCAACAATTGCTTCAAGTCGTTTTTCAGCATCGCCACTAAGTTTTTTAGAGCTGGGTGTCATGAGATAGGCGTAAGCCTGGTGGTGTGATCGTCCGACGCGTCCACGTAACTGGTGTAGCTGTGCCAAGCCGAACTTATCAGCTCGGTCTATCATGATGGTGTTGGCATTAGGAATATCGATGCCGGTCTCAATGATGGTTGAGCAAACTAAAACATTAAAGCGCTGGTGATAAAAGTCTGACATCGCGGTTTCAAGTTCACGCTCACGCATTTGACCGTGGGCAATGCCAACTCGCGCTTCAGGTACCAGTTTAGTTAAGTACTCAGCTTCTTTATGAATATTTTTAACATCGTTAAATAAGTAGTAAACCTGACCACCACGCAGAATCTCACGCAAGAGAGACTCTTTGATCAAAGCATCTTCGCGCTCACGAACGAAAGTTTTTACTGACAGACGCTTAGCAGGTGGTGTGGCGATAATCGATAGATCGCGTATGCCGCCCATCGCCATATTTAAAGTACGCGGTATTGGCGTGGCGGTAAGGTTTAAAATATCTACGTCGCTGCGGAAAGACTTAATCTTTTCTTTCTGCTGCACACCGAATCGATGTTCTTCGTCAATAACCAAAAGACCAAGGTCTTTGTACTTAACATCTTTTTGAATCAGCTTGTGGGTACCGACAATAATATCTATTTTTCCAGCCTTTAGGTCTTCCAGCGCTTTAGCCTGATCTTTTGGAGAGTTGAATCTTGATAGCACATCGACTTTAACCGCCGTGCCTGCAAATCGATCTTGGAAAGACTCGTAATGCTGCTGCGCAAGAAGTGTCGTAGGAACGAGCACTGCGACCTGCTTACCCGAGTAGGTTGCGACAAATGCGGCACGCATCGCCACTTCAGTTTTACCAAAACCAACGTCTCCGCAGACGAGCCGGTCCATCGGCTGTTCGCGTGTCATATCGCGAAGCACTGCCTTAATCGCAGCTTGCTGATCGGGTGTCTCTTCAAACGGGAAATTGGCGCAGAAGGCGCGGTAAGCTTCACCAGGTTTATCACATTTAAATCCGGAGCGTGCTTCACGCTTTGCATAAACTTCGAGCAATTCTGCGGCCGTATCACGAATTTTCTCTAAGGCTTTTTGCTTTGCTGCACTCCACTTTTCAGTTCCCAGACGGTGCAGCGGAGCGAGTGATTCGTCAGTTCCGCTATATCGAGAAATAAGGTTGAGGTTAGATACAGGAACATAGAGCTTGGCTTCGTTGGCATACTCAAGCATTAGAAACTCATCGACTTGATCACCCACTTTGATCGTTTCTAAACCGCGATAGCGGCCAACGCCATTATCAATATGTACGACCGGCGCGCCGATGGATAATTCCGTCAGGTTTTTCACCATCATTTCAGAATTATCACTAGATTTCTTACGGCGTCGGCTCTGTACAACTCGCTGGCCGAACAATTCTGTTTCGGTGATAACCTGAAGTGACGCTTCTTGCGAAATAAAGCCGTGCGACAAACTGCCAGTTACTAACTGTACCTGGCTGTCTGTTTGCAGAAAGCTTTGCCAGCTTTGAGTGTCTTCGAATGCGAAGGCGTACTGTGTGAACAACTCGCTTAGTACTTCACGTCTGCCCGCGGTTTCAGCAATGATCAGCGTCTTACCGGCAAAGGCGTCTATTGCCGTTTTAAGCGCACTGAGTGGATCGGTATTTCTGTCATCGACACCTACTTGCCCTAGTACATCAAAAGGTAAGTTTGATTTACCTGCACCTTCACTTAATCTCGCGGTGGATAAGGTTAACCTTGGGTGTTGCTTTAAATCAGAAAATAATTCGTCAGTTGTCAGGAACAGGTTTCTAGGCGGAAGAATAGGGCGCTGGATATCGTGCCTTCGATCTTCGTAACGGCCGTTAATATCGCTCCACACATGATCTAGCAATTCAGGCATGTCACTTGGCGTAATGACAAGTGACTGTTCAGGTAAATAGTCAAACAGTGTTGTCATCTCTTCAAAAAACAGCGGGCTGTAATATTCAACGCCGTGTGGTTTGATTCCGTCTTTGATATCTCGATATAAAGGACAGTTTGATGCCGCATTTGGGAACTGCTCTAACCAACGGTTCCGAAAACTCATGCGGCTTTTATCGTCCCATGGGAATTCGTTTGCAGGTAAAATCTTTAGCGATTTGATCTTATTTTTTGAACGCTGGTTATCCGGGTCGAATGTACGCAGGCTTTCTATCTCATCATCAAACAACTCGATACGAACGGGTTCTTCACTGCCCATAGGGTAAAGGTCAAAGATTGAGCCTCGTATTGCGTACTCGCCATGCTCATAAACGGTATTAACATTTCTGTAGCCAACTTCTTCAAGCATACGGCGGTACTTTTCAAGCTCAAATGTCTGCCCATTCTTTAAAGAAAAGGTGTGCGCGTTCAAAAAGCTTTTTGGTGGCAAACGATGCAATAGCGTATTAAGCGGGATGATAAGTAAGCCGCGCTTAGCAAGAGGAAGCTTGCTGAGAGTTTCCAAACGCTGAGAAATAATATCTTCATGGGGTGAGAATGTATCGTAGGGAAGTGTTTCCCAGTCAGGGAAAACATAAACCTCATGCTTGCCTTCGTTAAAGAATTTAAACGCGCTTTCCATTGCGTAGGCTTGTTGCGAATCTTTAGCGATATATAAACAAAAGCCTTCTATCTCATTAAGTAACTCGTAAAGTGTCGCCGCGCTAGCACCTTGAGGAATGGAGCCCCAGTATTTATGGTCAGCGGGCACTGAAGGAATAAGCGTTGACGAAATAGAAGAGACATTCATGCTAAGTTACTGTTCTCGAATTGGCGGCAGAAATAAGGGGCGAATAATAGCTTTGATCGAGGAATATTGCACCCCGATATAAGCCCTTAGCAAACGAGATACAAAAATCTTTGCTTTGGTTTAACGAAAGCGCTTTCTTTGTGGCATAATTCGCGCCGCTATTAATAGATAGCTGAACCATGACCCAGATCTTGAGGCAATACCTTGTTAGTTACCGCGAATATTACAATGCAGTTTGGCGCAAAGCCGTTATTTGAAAACGTTTCAGTTAAGTTTGGTGAGGGCAACCGCTATGGCCTAATTGGTGCCAATGGCTGCGGTAAGTCAACCTTTATGAAAATATTGGGCGGTGACTTAGAGCCTACCTCGGGGAATGTCTCTAAAGACCCTAATGAACGAATTGGTAAGCTAAAGCAGGACCAGTTCGCCTATGAAGAGTTTAGTGTTGTCGATACCGTTATCATGGGGCATGAAGAGCTTTGGTCAATCAAAGCGGAGCGTGATGCGATCTACGCCAAGCCTGAAATGAGTGAAGAAGACGGTATTCGCGCAGGCGAGCTTGAATCTGAATTCGCTGAAATGGACGGCTACAGTGCAGAATCTAGAGCGGGTGAATTACTGATTGGCGTTGGTATTCCGGTTGAGCAGCATTATGGCCCAATGAGCGAAGTTGCACCGGGTTGGAAACTTCGTGTCTTACTCGCGCAAGCACTTTTCTCTGAACCCGATATCATGCTGCTCGATGAGCCGACCAACAACCTGGATATTAATACCATTCGTTGGCTAGAAGGTGTTCTCAACGAGCGTAACTGTACGATGATCATCATCTCGCACGATAGACACTTCTTAAATAGTGTTTGTACGCATATGGCTGATCTCGACTACGGTGAATTACGTCTGTATCCGGGCAACTATGACGAATACATGCTTGCATCGACTCAGGCACGTGAACGCCAGATGTCTGATAATGCGAAGAAGAAAGCACAGATCTCAGAATTAAAGGCCTTTGTCGCTCGTTTCTCAGCCAATGCATCTAAATCTAAGCAAGCCACCTCGCGTGCAAAACAGATTGATAAAATTCAGCTTGATGATATCAAACCCTCGAGCCGCCAAAACCCTTTCATCGTCTTTAACCAAGAAAAGAAGCTTCACCGAATGGCGCTTGAAGTTGAAAGCTTGACCAAGACCTATGAAGAAACGCTCTTCAAAGACCTTAACCTGATGGTTGAAGTGGGCGAGCGTATCGCGATTATTGGCCCTAACGGTATCGGAAAAACCACCATGCTTCAGTGCCTTACAAATAGCATCGAGCATGATGCTGGTACAATAAAGTGGTCTGAGAATGCCAATATTGGTTACTACGCTCAGGATCACGCTTCAGATTTCGAAGAAGACAAAGATCTATTCGAATGGATGGGTGAATGGGGGCAAGAAGGTGATGACGAACAAGTGATTCGTGGCACTCTTGGTCGCTTACTTTTCTCTCAGAACGATATCAACAAGTCAGTCAAAGTGATTTCGGGTGGAGAGCAGGGCAGGATGCTATTTGGCAAGATCATGCTTCAGAAGCCAAATATTCTTGTGATGGATGAGCCGACTAACCACTTGGACATGGAGTCTATTGAATCCTTGAATATGGCGCTAGAAAAGTTTGAAGGAACTCTACTGTTCGTTTCTCACGATAGAGAATTTGTTTCATCTTTGGCGACACGTATTATCGAGATTACGCCTGATGGCATAGTCGACTTTAACGGTAACTATGATGAATACCTAGAGAGCCAGGCCCAGTAAAAACCTTGCTCTTAAGGTTTTGAATGAAGGGGCGTAAAGCCCCTTTTTTAGCATTGTTATATATCGACCGGACTT
>NZ_LWFZ01000492.1:0-599 GCF_001635225.1 Oleiphilus sp. HI0086 | reverse complement strand
GTATCGGGCAAATTCTGAAAGAATGAAGGCAATGTAAATATCTATAGACGGGAAATTAGAGAGTGATAGATTCTGACGGTTTCAGATTAAATGTCGGAATTATTCTCGCAAACGAATTTAATGAGGTACTTTGGGCAAGGCGAATCGGACAAAATTCTTGGCAGTTTCCGCAAGGTGGAATCAAAGTTGATGAGACTCCTGATGAAGCACTTTACCGTGAATTGAATGAAGAAATAGGTTTGCAGCCTTCAGATGTACAGATTGTGGCCAAAACAAAGGGTTGGTTACGCTATCGATTACCCAAGAAAATGATTCGCCATAACTCCTTACCGTTATGCGTCGGACAGAAACAAAAGTGGTATATGTTACGCATGCTGAGTGCTGACTCAAGCATATCTGTAGATCGGAACGTGAGCCCCGAGTTCGATCGTTGGCAGTGGGTAAGTTATTGGTATCCGCTGGGTCAGGTTGTCTCATTTAAGCGAGAGGTATACCGAAGAGCAATGAAAGAGTTATCAACTGACTTATTTAAGAACTAAGCCACCTATTGGAAACGTGGCTTAGTTCTTAAATAAGTCAGTTGATAACTCTTTCATTGC
>NZ_LWFZ01000491.1:0-566 GCF_001635225.1 Oleiphilus sp. HI0086 | reverse complement strand
TGTCTAAGCAACTTAAAGTATCTGTTAGTCAGTATTCAACTGCAGGAAAGAAAGACCTGAATCAGGACTTCCATGCAGCCTATGCCCCGGAAGAGCCTTTGCTCGCGTCCAAAGGGCTGGTGGTCGCTTTGGCTGACGGTATTAGTAGCAGCAATGTAAGCCAGATTGCGAGTGAAACCGCGGTTAAAGGTTTTATACAGGACTACTACAGCACATCAGACTCCTGGTCTGTGAAGACCTCTGCTCAACGGGTTCTTAAAGCAGCTAACTCCTGGCTGTTCGCGCAGACCCAAAATAGCCCGCATCGCTTTAATAAAGACAAAGGCTATATCTGTACCTTTAGTTCGCTTGTTATTAAGTCGAACACTGCTTATTGCTTTCACTCTGGTGATTCACGTATCTACAGGCTTGCTGACAATAACCTTGAGCAACTAACCAAGGATCATCGACATGTCGTTGATGCAGAAACGAGTTACCTGACCCGCGCATTGGGCGTTCATGACACTTTGGAAATGGACTATCGAGCGCTTCCTCTAAGTGAGGGAGATATCTTTATTCTTGCTACT
>NZ_LWFZ01000490.1:0-358 GCF_001635225.1 Oleiphilus sp. HI0086 | reverse complement strand
CCAATAGATATGGTAGGGGGGCGTGGAGTTAGCACAGCTCCTGATGGATGTCGGGTTGTTTATGGTTCTGGAGGGTATAGGCCGATTAAGAATAAGGAGTACAGGCAACACCTCAAATTATTCAATGTGTGTGCCTATTTTGAAACGAAAAATATTGATAAGGACGTTTAGATAGTGATAACAAGTCAAAGGAGATGACTGATGATAGAAAGGGAAGAATTCGAGTTAGCATTTTATGCAGCAAAAGGCGCTTATGAGTTAGATGCAGGGGGTGGGTTTCTTAAGCATCTTGGTTATGAGTTTGTTGAGAATGGGATCTGGACAATAGAACAAACGGGACTTAAAGCGGCCCTTTATT
>NZ_LWFZ01000489.1:0-289 GCF_001635225.1 Oleiphilus sp. HI0086 | reverse complement strand
CTGTTATTAAACGGTGTCAACCGTTCAACAATTCAGACCGTTAAGTCACAAAACTGGGGAATATAAATGGCCTACTCGTATACAGAGAAAAAGCGTATTCGTAAAGAATTTGGCGTGTTACCAACCGTCATGGATGTGCCGTATCTTTTGTCTATTCAAATAGACTCGTACTTAAGCTTCTTGCAGAGTGACAATGACCCAGAGTCTCGTGACGATGTTGGTCTTCACGCTGCATTCAAGTCAGTTTTTCCAATTTTGAGCTTCTCAGGTAATGCTGCATTAGAATATG
>NZ_LWFZ01000488.1:0-301 GCF_001635225.1 Oleiphilus sp. HI0086 | reverse complement strand
ACCTTTATATCGCTGAATATAAAGACCACGCTGAGCTTCCTTCATTAGAACCTCTAAACCTTGCTTAAAATCAGTGATCGCAAACTGTTTTTCACCACGCTTAATAAAGCTATTCTCACTGAAAATACCTTCAAGAGACTTCGCCATCGTGACAATTTTTTCATAACCAGCTGACTCAATGAACTCTTCACTGAAGATATACTCAGTTGATATACCGTGCACAAATACATCAACTTTTGGTAAGTACAGGTCTTTTTCTTCGTCGTGAGAAATACCAAATACATAGTTCATACCTGTCTTG
>NZ_LWFZ01000487.1:0-276 GCF_001635225.1 Oleiphilus sp. HI0086 | reverse complement strand
GAAAGGTTTTAACGGAATAGAAGCTGATGTGAGTTGGGTCTTTCGTATACTGCCAATTCACGATGCCTTGCTTTGGGGGTTGTTTTGTCATAATGCCCAAGACTCCTTTCTTTTTCAGCATCTTAAACATGAGCTCAAATACCTCTTTTGGCTTGCTCAGATGTTCGACAACCTCTGTACTGGTAATAAAGTCGTAGCGGCCACTTAAAGGGCTTTTGTCTGGCATGTAGAAAGGATCGTACTCTTCTACGTTAAAGCCCTTTTCACGCATCATGA
>NZ_LWFZ01000486.1:0-288 GCF_001635225.1 Oleiphilus sp. HI0086 | reverse complement strand
TGCCAAAAAGCTGACCTTATCAGCAATCGATTCACAGCTAGTCAGGCTGATTGTTAGTGTATCGACATAGCTGGTGACCACAGCAGTTAGCGCCATGTTATCAACGATCGGTGCAACGCCTTCAAGAGATTTTAGCTCGGCGCCATTCAGAAACAAGGGAACCTTGGGGCCCGGTACATTGGTGATAATCAGGTTGAAAACGGGCTTTAGAATATTGGCTAGACGAAGGCGTGTATAAGCTTTCATGGTTAAGGAAGAAGACCACGAGGGAAGATGCTTCATGATTCG
>NZ_LWFZ01000485.1:0-461 GCF_001635225.1 Oleiphilus sp. HI0086 | reverse complement strand
AAAATACTAGGCATTGAAGACACACCGATCCCTATTGACGGCCTGTGCGTGCGTATTGGCGCAATGCGTTGTCATAGCCAGGCCTTAACGATCAAGCTGAAGAAAGATATTTCAGTGGAAGAGATTGAGCAAAAATTAGCGAAGGCGAACGACTGGGTTAAGGTTATTCCGAATGATCGTGAGCAAACGATTAATGAGCTTACACCTACTGAAGTAACTGGTACGCTAAGCATTCCTGTTGGTCGTATTCGTAAGCTTACAATGGGGCCGGAGTATATTTCAGCGTTTACTGTAGGTGATCAGCTACTATGGGGTGCTGCTGAACCTCTAAGAAGAATGTTACGCATCTTGTTAGAACAGTAGTTAGCTCTGATTGAGCCATATTTTCAGTTTTACATAAACAATATGGCTCAATTCTTCCTCCCTTCTTGTACTACCTCTCATACTTCACGTTTTTACCG